>DTPJ01000380.1 GCA_011334435.1 Candidatus Poribacteria bacterium
ACCGAAAAACTGCTCACCGGGTCTAATATGGAAAAAATGATCGGTTTCAATGGCTTCTGTATATACAGCAGAAGGTCTTGAATATACAATAGAATAATATTTGCCATCTCTATTTTCTCTTGACCCACAATAGCCTCTCTCCCAATTGTTTACAATACAACTTCTTGGCTCAAGAAGGCATTGTATCATAACACCTTCGTGTTTTTTATAGAACATCGCTTCTTTGAGAGATGATGTCTCTATGATGGAATGATCCGTATGAACAGTCTCTGCCCATGAAAAATCGCTGATAGCTTTTGCTCCAATTGCGATCGCTGTGCCTTTTTGTGCAATATCTTTTATAAATTTTCGTCTGGAAATCCGTGAACTCATATTTTAACAATCTCTTAATTCAATTACATCATTTTGAGTGAAAAAGAAGATTCTTCGCTTCGCTCAGAATGACATTATTATTAGAAGACGATATTAGAAGTTAAAGGTTTCTTATTTTTTTATTCAAATTTCTGTATCTAAATTTAGCATATCACTAAAATTTCATTTGGTCAAGCATTATTAGTCTAACGTCAAATATGGATTTGGTCAGTCAGATTACTTATTTGCCTTTTTGAAATCTTCAAGTTCTTTTAGCATTCTTATTGACTCTGCATGTGCAGGATCAAAGCTAATTGCTTTTTGAAAAGACTCAATCGCCTCGTTATATCGTTTTGCCTTAGTGAAAGCGATACCTAAATCATAATGTGCCTCAGCAGATTTCGGACTCAATAATGTTGCCTGCTTAAATTGACTTATCGCGTTTTCAATATCACCTAATTTTAGATAGCAATTTCCCAAATTAATTACTGCGGGAAACCAATTCGGTGACAACTCCAAACACTTCATAAATTCCTTGCATGAATCAGCATATCTTCCGTCTTTATAATAAACTCTGCCTAAACTGAAATGTGCATCTTTAAAAGTAGGATTATCCTCAACCGCTTTTTCCAAAGCATATCTTGCATTTAGATACATACCCGCATCAATGTATGCTAATCCTAAATTGTAATAAAGATTTAAAAGATCGGGATTTAATTTAGCAGATTCTTCAAAATAATATATCTGTTTCTGTATATCGCGCTTTATCCGATAGCAATTACCGAGGTTGAAAAGGGCTTCAACCATATCAGGCTTGATCTCAAGTGCGGAATTGAAAGCAGATATTGCCTCATCTATTTTATTTGATTCCATCGCGAGACAGCCTTTGTTATACATCTCTTTTGCCTTATTTAGCTTATTTTGCTCAGAGAGTATCCGATACATATCATTCGCATCTTTCATTTCATTAGCTTTTCTAAAAGCCATCATCGCATTTTCGTATTGATTAAGTCTTGCTAATGTCAATCCTTCATTATAATTATACTGATTTTCGTTTGGATTAAGCTTTATCGCTGTGCGGAACTCCTCTAACGCCATAGAATAAAGCCCCATCTTATAGTATGCTACGCCAACCGCATTATGTATTTGATCATTCTTAGGATCAATTTCTATACATTTCTTTAATTGCAAGATTGCTCTATTGTAATCGTTCATAGTGTAGTAAGTGACGGCGAGATTCCAATTGGCATCATAATCTTTGGGGCTAAATTTGATCGCCTTTGTCAGAACTTCTATTGCCTCGTTATATAGACCAAGATAGTTGTATATCATTCCAAGATTGATGCACGCTCCCATATATATCCTTGGATAGACAATTTTGTTTATTTCGGTATAACTTGACTCTTCTAACAGCTCTATCGTTTTCTGAAAGCATGCCATTGCTTGTCGGACATCCTCTTTTTTCAGATATATAACACCGAGATTATATACAAAAGTCGGTGATTCAGGCTTATTAGCGACAACAGATCTCATCTTTTCTATGGCTTCATCTATCAATCCTTTTTCATATAATACAAGGGCATTTTTGAATTCTTTATCTACACTTTCATTTAACTTATTCACCTTATCCACAGTGATTTGGCTGTCTTTGTCGCCTGAATCTCTATTAGGGTCTAAGTTCATATATCTTGACCTTGCTTTATCAAAGCCGTCTTTCTCAACTTCTTTTCTAAAATTAGGATACATTCTCTCAAGAAATTTGCTTTCATAATAAGCTAAGTCTTCGCTTGTTGGAATATAAGGATTAGCTTTTGCATAGTCAGGATGTGTCAGATAAAATTCTGCCACTTTCATATCAGAAATCTGATGGACCATAGCATATTCTTCAATCATTTTTGGTGTTACTTTTTTAGGGGCTTCTTGTTGCTTTAACTCTATCGTTGGCATCGGCAATTGCTGTTCGTCCTTTTTTTCTAATGGTTTAGGTTGAAATCTTGCACAGCCGAAGAATAGAAAAATAATGGCAATTGTGATAATAGCTTTTCTTATTAGCATTTTTATCATCACCCTTTAATTTTTCTGTGTGTGTCCGTGTGCTTCTGTGGCTAATTTTTAATTGATCTTTAATCCATACCGAGGCTGATATTTCGCCAGAATGATGAATAGTCAAAGACGTTCCAAATCTTAATATTTGCATCTTTCGTGCCAGCAATAAGCAATTTCCCATCGGGAGAAAAAGCGACAGCTGTTACCTCATCATTGAAGGAAGAGACAGTTTCCTTAGTTCCTTGCCATATATCCAAAACTCTTAATGATCTATCAGCATTAGCGATAGCTAAAAATTTGCCATTCGGAGAAATAGCGATTGAGTTTATACCGCTTTTAAAATCGGTTAGCATTTTTTTTATTTTGCCTATCCTTAAATCCCTAATTCTGATGGTTCTATCTGCACAAGCATATATAAGCGAGGTATCATCTGGCAGAAAGACAACAGAATTGACAGGAGAAGGATAAGGTCTGATGTAAGTTTTAATCAATGTAGCATTTTTGGGGTCCCATATACGGACAGATTGATCACTGCTACCACTCGCAAGAAATCTTCCGTCATTTGAGAATGCAACCGATTTTACAATTCCCTGATGTCCTTCTAATACATTCAACATTTTTCCGTTTTGAGCATCCCATAATATTACCTTTTTATCCGAGCTTCCAGATGCGATCATCTTTCCATCGGGAGAATACGATACAGATAAAACTGCCCCTTGATGTCCGACTAACCTTTGTTTAACTTCCCCTTGTCTTATATCCCATATACGAATTTCGCCACGGATCGTTGACTCGCCTTCTAACCATTCAACACCGCATACTATTGATAAACCGTCAGGCGAAAATGCCACCGAAGTTATAAAATTCCTTTGCCCTGCGAGTGTTTTTATTAACTGACCTGTTTGAGAATCCCACAACTTGATAGTGCTATCCTTGCTACCACTTGCGAGCATTGAACCATCGGGAGAAAAAGCTAATGAGGAAATAGATTCTGTATGTCCTACTAACGATGAAACACGCGATTTTTGTAGATAATGAGTCCTAAACCGAAAAGTGTTTGGGCTTAAAATATTGATCATCAGAATTATAAATGCCACAAGCATTATGATACGGATATTTCTTTGCCATCTATGTTTTGTCTGATTGAAACGATAAAATGTTCTTACAGGATTAGTGCGAGGGACAACCAAAGCAGGTCTTTGTATTATCCTTCTGATAGGTTTAGTTTGATCGGGTTGTAAATGCAGACCTTTTTTCACATCATCAATTGATGGAAAAGGGTCTCGTCCGCCTAAGTCTAATGCCCTTTTGCACCAAGGACATTTTTTCAAGTGGCTTCCGTATTTATGCTGGCTATTATCTGAGCACGTTATCAGATTTCCCTCTGCGGATTGCAGGGCATTTTGCCATTCTTGGGCAGATGGACGGATACTTGGGTCTTTATGTCCGTCTTCAAAGCATCGGATAAATAACTGTGCCAATAGCGGATCAATGATCTCAAAAGGCGGAGCTGATTTTGCTGGACGATACGGGACTTTTCGTCTAATGCTATAGGTGAAATGCCCTGATGATATGCGTTCTCCATAGAGAGGTGGTTCGCCAGATTCACGATATATGCCTGCAAACGGATGCGTCCCTTCCATTAGCAATAGAAATATTATAACCGCTAAACCGAATAGATCATGTTCAGGCTTTCTATCCACATCTCTAAAATATTCTCCCTGTAATTCAGGAGGTGTAAACTCGGGTCTTCCTACGGGACAGCGATATGTCTTTCCACTATTCGGATCGTGGACTTGGAACGAATCAGTATCAACTAACGTCACAAGCGAAGTCTCAGAGACAAGGATATTAGACTCGTTGACGTCGCCAATCACATAACCGCTTTCATGCAAAGCCCTAAATGCGGAAGCGAGGTTGCGAGCTGTCCTATGCAAATATAAATAGTTGAAAAGCGGAGAAAGCCTTCTTCTTGCACCGGGATTGTAAAAGTCAATAATCGGCTTCATTCCGATAACTCTTGGCATCAGGAAGCCGACTATTTTGCCGTTGTTTGTAAGCAGATCGCTTGGCCAAGCGATAGATGTATGCCCAACTGATGCCATAGGATCATAAGGCGGATTAGATAGCATAACTAATAACTTTTGGGCTTTTTCGTCTG
>DTPJ01000063.1 GCA_011334435.1 Candidatus Poribacteria bacterium
ATCATCAAGACATCAAGGGAAATGGTGGATCGGCGGATATGAGAAATATCAAGGCAAGCCTGATCAAAAACCGGGCGATATTCAGGGCGATCAACTGACAGGAACTCTTACATCAGAACCTTTCGTCATTCAAGGTGACCTGATTACTTTCCTTGTCGGTGCAGGCAACCATCCATGGGTTGAACCTGATGGAAACGGCTCTACATGTGTAAATCTTGTCATTGATGGCAAAGTTGTAAAAACCGCAACAGGCAATAACTCAGAAACTATGACCCGTTGGACATGGGACGTGTCAAAGTTTAAAGGAAAAACTGCGGTAATTCAGCTTATAGACAAGAATACAGGCGGTTGGGGACATATAAATTTTGATGACGTTAAGCAAATGACAAAGTGGCAAGCTCAAAAATGGGATTTTATATTCTATTTTTGGACAAGCACTTTGTTATTGCTTATATCCATTCCATTTAAGCCTTTACAGTTTGTATGGCGTCCAATAATAGCCCTGATAGGCATTGCAATAATTATCCTGAGTGCATTCCACGAAACACCTTGGAGTATGAAATATGTTCAGAGTTCATTAAGCAATAAGACTTTGATTAGTGTCAGTTTTCGCTCTTTAAAAGCCTCGTTTTCCGCTTCATCATATTTCAAGTCTATATTGTGCTTATTGTTTGGATTGCTAATTGTCCATCCGTTGTTTATGCGATGGATTAGGTCATTGATCAGAAAACCATATCGTTTTATTATTGGGCTTGCCTCAATTGGCTATCTCGCCTTTACATTAAAGCCAACCCCTAATGGTTGGGGAATTGTATTATATTTATTGCTTGGTTCATCAGGGATAATTTTGCTTCTTATAAGTGCGATTCCGATATTTTCTTTTCTCACACACTTATTAAACGGATTTGGAAGTAGGATAAGAGACTGGTTTGAAACAGTGCCTGCATGGATCTTGATCTCCTCACTTTTCGCCTTTGTATTCATCACAACAAATATTTTTTCATTCTTCATCTTCGAACATATACCCCATATCCAAGACAGCATAGATCAGGTATTCCACGGCAAGATTTTCCTTCTTGGACAATTGAAAGTCCCTTCTCCTGAGCCAAGAGAATTTTTTGACTTTACTCACATGATCAATAATGGTTCATGGTATTCTGAATATCCACCAGGACATTCCTTCCTTATAAGTCTCGGTCATCTTGTCCATGCAGAATGGATCATCAATCCGCTTTTTGGCTCACTATGTATCGTCGTTTTCTATTTTATAGGAAAAGAAATGTTTGACGAACGTGTTGGCAGATTAAGTGCACTTTTGGGTTCGCTATCACCATTTTTGATCTTTATGTCATCTGAATTTATGAATCATACGACTACGCTTTTCTTTGTATCGCTTTTCGTTCTTGGATTTGTGCGTATGGTCAATCAAAAAAGGATAAGAGATGGTTTGCTTTGTGGTTTTGCCATTGGATATGCCTTAAATATTAGACCGATGACCGCGGTTGCTGTTGCAATTCCTTATGCGATATATGCGATAGTGAAACTTGTCAAACTTCTTTTTGTTGATAAAAAAATTGGACATTATAGCAACTCTATCCGTTTTATAGTCACTTGCCTTGTTGCAATAATTGCTTTCGGTATTATGGTTAGTTCATTGTTAGCATTTAATTATTATACTAATGGCGACCCTTTTACTTTTGGATATGTTGTCCTTTGGGGAGAAAATCATAATCCAGGATTTGGACATAGCGGATGGGGAGAACCTCATACACCAAAAAAGGGATTTATACAGACACTTAATAACCTTAATGCACTCAATAAATATCTTTTTGAATTGCCTCTGCCCGCGTTACTTTTCGCTTTATTAAGTTTTATGTCTCCAAGCCTTAAAGTTTGGGATTTGCTATTATTAGGTTCTGCATCATCGTTGTCATTCGCATACTTTTTCTATTGGTTTCAGGATTGGTGCTTTGGTCCAAGATTTATGTTTGAATCTGCCTATGCGTTTATAATACTCTCTGCACGCGGTATAAATGCCTTACCAAGTATTTTCAGAGAGACATTTCAGACGCAAAACTTGCAGAAAGTAAAAGGAATTCTTGCTACACTTCTTGTCCTCTGCTTTTGTATTGGTTTCACTTCAAATATCCCTGCATTAGTGAAAACCTATTCAAATAATTACTGGGGAGTTAATGGTAAAGTGCAGAAAGCAGTCAAAAGCATGAAAATTGAGAATGCAGTTATATTCGTCAGATCATACTATGGAAGTGTTTTTGCTGAAAATCATCCGCTTCTTGAATCAAGTATAGTATATGTCAGAGACTTAGGAGATGAAAAGAACGTTAAAATTAAGGAGAGGTTTCCTGACAGGCAATTTTATATTGCAAATGGATCGGAAATCGTTCCATATCCGAAATAATTAAAAATGCAAAAAATTGTCAAAAACACATTACTATCAGCCATACCAGATATAAGTATTTACTTTTAGAAAAGTTCCAGCAATGCTTACGCCTGCATCAGCGATAAATTCACCTAATATTAGCCCTAAGAATAAAGGTATGTTTCTACGATAAACCTTTAGCCCGCCATATTTGAGCATACTATATTTTATCAACCAGCTTAAAAACACAGAGAACCAAAATGGATTCATCCCCCAACTGCTTGAAACAACAAATCCAACAGGATGTAAAGGGAACCATATAAAATGCGTCCTGAAAACCGTCAATGCAACAACAAATAACGCGCCAAAAGAATAAGCTGATATATATTTAAAATCGCCACCAGTAGGAGCGGTCAACCATGAAGAAAGTCTATTATAAGTTTCATAGGCAGGCCATAATTTTCCCCAAGCACCATGGCGATATGATGCTTGTAAGTGCATAAGGAAGGCAAAAAGTGTCCCTAAAACCGCAGAAAATATGATGACGGAAGCAACTTTTATCGCAGGAACTCCTGTCCTTTCTCCTAATTTTATCCCTTCAAGGATACAGGGCATTGGATGGCTTCTATATGCCCGATTGAAATACCAGAACATAGATATAATTGTTAAATCTTCTTGTCTGATGTTCCGCGTTCCTAATAGATGAACCATCATCATATCTGGACCTGCAAAGTGTAAATCATGGACAGGTGATCCAAGCTCTGCCCTTATCCTGCCTATTGATATTGAAATTAGAAAATATATGGCAAAAAATATGATGATCGCTTTAATTCCCATGCCTGCTTTCAGGCAGAATGCAGTTATCCCAGCAAGACCGATTAACAATGTGATCAATGCGAAACTATGGACGTTTTTCTCTGAACTTTCTTTAAATTGAAATATTTTTACGATATGTTTCCTTGCAACCCAGACAGCAACGAGTGCAAATGCAACATAAGCACCAGTTGTCTGTTCATTTATGAATGGAAACCCCGCGATATTGATCCCTAACATAGAGGTTATAACACGTTCAAACTTCCAAAATAGATAGAAAAACCAGCATGAGAAAGAGAGATCAACAGGCATGAAAAAACCAAGCCCTATTGCGAAAGGTTGGATCGCTATTGGAAGCCAACCAATAGCGTTTAAGGGCTTTTCTGTGAAATATCGCCCAATATCCACTGGTCTTCCTATCGTCGGCACATTTGGAAAGAAAAAATGAAGTCCATTTAACGTTCCCATAAATAAGCCTATACCAGCGCCGATCCACATAACCCGATTTTTCAAAAAACCCGATTCTGTTATATGTAATGGGAGCTGTATTATAGGATAGCTGAGCTTTTCCTCAGAGACCCATCTTGAACTTAACGCAAGTGTCAAGCCTAACATAACAAGGACAAGTGATATAGTAAAAGCTGACCACAAAATCGCAGGTGTAAGCCACGCTTGGATATTTCTAATTATGAAAAATGATGAATCGCCCTTTGCATACTGATCAAGTGCAGATTTATCAGAAACTATCAACCAATTTGGCATATATTTAATAAATAACTCTTTCCATTCATTTTCAGGTGTGGCAAGGAAATTAGGTCCTGCCATGACTGCCCCTATTAATTGAAGCATATCTAATCCGTTTATTGATGCTGAAACTGTAAGTATAGGATAAAGTAGGGCTAATTCTTTTTTAGTCAGAGATTTCTTTGGAGAGACTGATCCTATTAGCTTGTTAATCACTATTATGATAAACATATAGAATATAACGTTGAAAAAAAGCGAAACTGTGGTAGGATAACCAGCGTTCCAAAGTGATGCAGTCATCATCCAAAGGGAGTTTATCGGTATGAGAAAAATCGCTATAAGTAAAACTCTAATCGGCATGAATGTAATTAATAGTTTTAGCTGTTAGTCTTTAATTGTTAGCAAACCATACAAGTTGTGTTTTGTGATTTATTTGTGATTTAAAGACATTGTATCATTTTCTTTTGAATTGATCAATAATAGAAAAAGTTTCTGATTCACCCTCAGTTTTTTTACACCTCGTAAAAATACACCCGACAATTCCAAGAGCTATATGAAACCAATAAATACTCATTGGATAAAAAGAAATGTCACCTATGAAAAAATTTGTCATTC
>DTPJ01000665.1 GCA_011334435.1 Candidatus Poribacteria bacterium
CTCCTTGTTAAATTTTGAGTTGTTTAAATCTAATAACAAGGATTTGGATGTTTTCTTTCCCATCTTTGTTTAATCATTTAAAAAGTGCGAAAGTATAGTTATTAAATAAACTTAATAATATCAAGGGTTTGTGGTTACTTACCCTTGTCAACCCAAGGGGATAAATAACAGGAATTTCTAAAAGGGGATAAAAGAGGGGGCTTTTTCCTTATCAAAGGTTAGTCAAAAGTTAAGTATCTTTTCTGAAATCTGCCTAAGCTTC
Source organism: Candidatus Poribacteria bacterium (assembly GCA_011334435.1). GTDB lineage: Bacteria > Poribacteria > DTPJ01 > DTPJ01 > DTPJ01 > DTPJ01. The sequence continues at coordinate 263 of DTPJ01000665.1, forward strand.
AAAACCGAGTTTTCTTTTTATTTTCTTTGCCCCGGGCAGTTTTGGATTTATCTTAAAAGCTTGATTTAATGAGTCAATCGCATTTTCTATGTCGTTTAAGCGATAATATGCCTCTGCTGATTTTTTATATATCCATGCAAGCTCATGTTTAGGCAGTCCAATAGCTAATACTCTGATCATATTATTAGAAACGTCCTCTGATAGCTCGGATTTGTTAATATATTGGATATATAGGCTTTTAAGCAAAGACTTGATCTCTAATGCAAAATGATGAAAATATGCTCTCTTGGCTTCTTTTTCAAGCAACCTTACATATAGCTTTTCCGCCTGTTGAAGATTTCCTGTTTGATGATATGCCTCTGCTAAGAGAAATTCACAATCCCTTGTATCTGCATCGCTCATATACAGATCAAGACGAAAATTTGGTATCCGATTAGCTAAATCTTCATATATATTTATAGCTTTCTGTTTATTCTGCCCAAGCAATTCGGATAAGATCATTCTACAAAGATATTTTTCTCTATTGTCAACAGGCTCTTTTTGCTGATGCTTGATTCTTCGGTTTATCCCTATTGTTCTGTCGTATATACGTCGTTTATTTTTATCAATTAGCACTTCATAAGCATTTATTATCGTCTTAAATCTTTCCTCTGCGTTCTTTTCATCACCCGGATTTTTGTCCGGATGATGTATTTTAGCTAATTCCCAATAGGCTTTTTTTATCTCGCTATCGTTTGCATCTATATCTATTCCTAAAATCTCATAGTAGTCTAAATCGGGCATTTTTATCCTCTTTATTCGTTCATAACAGGATTTTTCAATACACCAATTCCATCTATTTCAACCTCAACTATATCACCATCTTTTAAGAACTGTCCGATTGCATGACCAGTTCCCTCAGGTGTGCCAGTAGCAATAATATCCCCGGGTTCAAGAGTCATTATCCGTGATATAAATTCTATAAGCTCTGGGATACTGAATATCATATTTCCAGTGTTTGAGTCCTGTTTAATGTTACCATTTACTTTTAACCTTATTCCAAGATCATGGGGATTTTTTATCTCGTCTTTTGTCGCCATACATGGTCCCATAGGCGCGAAGGTATCCATCCATTTTCCGTTTAACCAATCAAAAAACCTGTTCCATTCGTTAGGTTCTCTATCTGCTTCAATGATCAGTTCTCTTTCTGATACGTCGTTCATCACTGTATAGCCTGCAACGTAATCATAAGCATTTTCAGCTTTGATATATTTTCCTTTTTTCCCTATAATCACTGCAAGTTCCGCTTCCCAATCAATTTTGTTTCCTATTTTTGGCAGGAGTATTTTATCTCCACATCCTATGACTGCTGTTGAAGGTTTCATAAAAACTCTTGGAGCCATTTTCTCTTTGCCAATGAATGTCCTTCCGCCTTCTTTTATATGTTCTGCGTAATTGCCAGCAAGACAAAGTATTTTTCCCGGCGTAGAAACAGGGGCTTTAAATTTTACATCGCTTACTTTAAATACCGCGTTACTTGGCAAATTTCCAGCAATTTCAGATATGCGATGTAGCAGTTTTTCTGCCCTTTTCATTGCTTGATCACCTAATTTGAGGAAGTCAATCATGCGAAACGGCATATCTTCATTAGCTTTTTCTGCCATTTTTATCAAGACGTCTTGCTCTGTTTTTCCGAAATCTTTCTGCGGAGTTCCCATTAAAAATAGCATATAGCAAGAATTTAGGTCATAAATGCTATCTTCTATCCATGCACCAAGTCTTTCTTGTCCATTAATGTCAAAACTAACAAGTTTCATATTATTATATTGAAGTTGGACCAATTAAATCCAACTTCTTCTCCTCTATCGGTTTTTTGAATACAAGATGAAAAACTCTACATAACATTTAACAATTATACCGCCAAAGATGTTTCTTTCCATTTGGATTTTATCTTCTTTATCTCTGGTCTGCTTTCAAATTCCTCATCTTTTGGTATTCCAAACGTCTCTCTCTTAACATCAAGATAGTAAAGATAATTTTCAAAAGTGACATCTGGTGGGCATCTATGATCTACATGCGGTATCCATCCACCTTCCAGAACATAAGGTTTGATTCGCCTTATTTCATCTTTTATGGCTTCTTTGCCTGCGATCAATTTATGCTTGTTTACACCACCTAATATAACCACCTTATCGCCGTATTTCTTCCTTATAGCGACAGGATCAGAACCAGCAGCGACGTCAACGGGGAATATGCCATTTACTCCGCCTTCTAACCATGGATCGATCATCTCGTTGATATTTCCATCACAATCGGTGTAAATAATATCACAGCCATTTGCCCGTAGAATATCTGTTATACGTTTATAATTCGGCGTAAGCCATTTTCTTATCATCTTTGGTGAGATAATAGGTCCGTTATTGAACGCCATATCTTCCCAACCAGCAGCATAATCAATTTTTATCTCTGATGCAGAACGTTTTATTACTGCACAAGTGAGATCGGCGAGATGTGTTACCATTTCTTCAACTAACTCGGGGTCATCATAACAGAGCATTGATATTCCTTCAAATCCAGCCCAGTTTCTTAAAACGCCAAATAAACTGCCGATGCCAATACCTACAGGAATGCCCCAATTTGGATCGTTGAAGCGAGCTTTTATCTGTTCCCAATCGCTTCTATTTTCTGGATACCGTGACGGATTATTAATATCCAATCTTGGCTTATAAAGCTCTTCCCATTCTTTACGACCTTTTAGTCCAAACTCAATATAATGCGGGATTGTGGACGAACCATCTTTGAATATTTGCTGTTTAGCCCCTTCGCCATCGATGATGATCCTGTATTTATCTGTTTCTTCTATGACTTTTGATTCAAATCCATAAGAAAATCCAAGCCCAACAGGCACGCCACTTCGGGGAGCAAACTTAAAATAAGCCTCTAAATTTGTGACGTTATCGGGCAATCCCTGCTGTTTCCAAACGTTTAGATTTTCTGCCCAATAACCAAATTCCTCATCAGGAACATGATCTACTGGTTGAAAGTGCATACATCTGACCCAACGCTCACGATGATTCATAAAGCGAATTCTCCTTTTTAGAACCTTCAAAATCTCCTTTTAGAGAAAAGAAGTTTTGATGGATTTTATATACCAATTGATTTAGTCAAAAAACATGTTAGAGTATCAATTCAAGGGTATTATACAACAAATCGGGTCTATAAGCAATATCTGATAGTTAAATCCATCGTCGGTTTAAAAATTTTGGTTAATGGAAAATATTAAGGATAGTTAATGGTGGCTTGATTACTTGGATTGAGAGAGCTAAAAAGAAACTTAAAATGATACTGGAAATTTAATAGGGTTTAATATCAACGGAAGCATAAAGGTATCTTATACCACTTTTGCCTATTATGACATTAGATTTTAGAAATTACTTAACGCTTTTTACTTGATGTGGTTTTCTTAGAAGAGCTTTTTTCTGCGATTGTTTTTGATGACTTTTTGGCAGTTTCTTTGGTTTCTTCTACAGGTGCAGAGAGTTCCTCTTGATCACCTAATGAATCACTATCTTCCTTTGTCATCAATTCTGCTTTACCATTGAGAAACTTAATAGGATTTAATGGTTTATCATCTTGTCTGACCTCAAAATGCAGATGTGCACCAGTGCTTCTGCCTGTGCTACCGACGTCACCTAATTTTTGACCTTTCTTAACCTCGGTGCCTTTTCTAACATTGATCTTTGAAAGATGACCGTATCTGGTGCTAACTCCATTTTTATTGGTTACAACGACAAGTTTTCCATATCCTCCCATCCATCCTGCATAAGTTACAGTCCCATCTATTGCAGAATATACATCAGAGCCATAACCGGGGGTTATATCAACTCCTGCATGGAAAGCACGACGACCGTTAAATGGGTCTCTTCTATATCCAAAGTTTGAACTTGTTTTGATAGTATCACATGGCAGTCCGATGCTTATACCAGAAGCAAATTTAACGTTTCCAGTAGCTATCTCTTTGGTTGTTCCTTTACGATTACTTGTGCGATTGTTTACAGTAGCCTTTTTACTTGATGCTATAGTTTGAGTTCGGCTCTTTTTATCGTCATCATCATAAATGACACCACTTTTTGCCAAAAGTTGTTTTTGAAAATCAAGCGTTGTCTTTGCATCGGGAATGAATAACTCCATTCCGGGTTTAATATCTTCAGGATCAAGGATCTGATTAACTCTGATGATCTTTCTGATGTTTACATCATACATCAAAGCGATATCTTCAATGGACTCACCACGACGAACTCTATGCAAAAC
>DTPJ01000197.1 GCA_011334435.1 Candidatus Poribacteria bacterium
GCCTTTAATAATTGTGCTTTTTCTCTTTCTATTGAAGCGATATTGTCTAAAAGGCTTTTCTCTTGCTGACGTTTTGATGCAAGCTGTATCCTTAAATCTGTGCATATCTTTAAAATAGCATCTCTTTCTCGGACTTTTTGTTGGGTCTCTAATTGTAATTCGTCAATGTTTGACTTTATTATTTCACTTTGCGATTCAATCTCTGTTATGCTTGCTGATAATTTGACTTTATTGTCCTGTAATTCGGACATGTCTTTATCTAATGTGCTATATTCTGCATTAAGGACTGATATTTCTTTCTCCAATCTTGTCAGTCGCTGTTTATATTGCGATAGGTCTCTTTGCATGCCATTGTGAGTAATGCGTTCGCTCTGAAGTTCCTTTGTGACAATATCTTTTTCTTTTTGAAGTGATGATACATTTGATATTATCCTATCTCGCTCTTTGTAAAAGGCGTTTAATTTTTCATCTAATTCTGCGACCTCTTTTTTGAGATCGACAATCTCCCTTGACCGACGAAGCAACCCGATATTTTCTGTCCCTGTTCCGCCAATTATGATGCGGTTTGACGATACGATCTGCCCGTCAAGCGTTACAAAATAAGCATGATCATCTGATTTTCTTGCAAGTGCAATTGCTGTCTCAATGTCCTTGACGATGAATGAGTTAGATAGCAAGCAATCAACAACCGCTGAATATTTCGGATCATAAATGACGACCTGATCAGCTCTTGCTATTATGTTATCATCTTTAATATCGTCTGCTTTATTGCTTTTCAACGCATCAATCGGCAGGAAAATTGCCCTCCCCGCTTTACGTTCTATCAAATATTTTAAGGAATTTTCTGCGTCTTCCAAAGTTTCTGTAATTATGGCTTGAACATTTGCGCCGAGACATGCCTCTATCGCTATTTCGTATTGTGCAGATGTCCTTATTATCTCTGCAACTGCGGAGATAACGCCTTTATTTTGTGATTTTAGGACAGCTTTTGCCCCTGCCCCATAGCCTTCATAAGCCTTTTGCAATTCGTTTAGCGATTGCAGACGTGAAGACCTCGCACTTCTACGTTGTTCAAGCTCCCTGATGCCTTTTTCTACTTCTGCTGATTCTGATCGGAGTTTCTCTATCCGTGATGTCAGTTGTTCTTCTTTTAGGGATAACGAGTTTATTTTATCTTCTTTATCGGCGATCTCGTTTTCAAGTTTCTCAATGGTTTCTTGTAATTGAGACCGCTCAGTTTGAAAGCTCTCAAAACTTGTGGTCAGTCGTTCTCTTCTGTTGGAAAGATAATCAAGCCTACTTTCCGTAGCAGTAAGTTCATTTTGAAGTCTGGCTTTTCTGTTAAGTGCGTCAATTATTTGTGCTTTCAATAACTCTATTTTCTTTTCTGAATCCTGCGTTTCTTTTGAAAGCTTATCAGCAGAAGATTGGGCAATTTTTAATTCATCGTCCTGTTTTTTTATTGTCTCTACAAGTTCATCTTTCTCTGCAAGCAGTTTATCAAATTGCCGTTCCTGATCGTGTATACGTTCGTTGATCCTTTCTATCTCAAATAGCGTCCTTTTCTTTTGCTGTTGAATGTTTATCCGACGTTCTTTAAGGACAGCTAAATTGCTTTCTGTTTCCTCTATTTTGCCCTGAATTTTTCGTTCTTGGTTGCGGATGTCTGATATTTTAACGTCCAACTCTGAAATTTCAAGCCTTATCTTTTCCAATTCCGCATCAAGTCTTGTCGCATTAGCAGAAAGCAAATTAGCTTTGTCCCCAAGTTCAGCTATTTTATTATCAATTTCTTTCAGTTCAATGGAGAGCGATTTATATCGCCGTTTGCTTAAAATAGTGTCAAGTGATTTTAACTCTGAATAATAACGTTGATAGGTTCTTGCACGGGATTCTTGTCTTTTAAGCGATGCTACTTGCTGTTCCAATTCGTGTAGTATATCGTTTATTCGTAAGATATTTTGTTCAGTATTTTCTAATTTTTTTAACGCGGTCTTTTTTCTATGGCGATATTTTGTAATTCCAGCTGCTTCTTCTAAGATAAGCCTTCTATCCTGAGGAGAGCTATTTAGTATAAGGTCTATATGTCCCTGTTCCATTATGGAATAGGCATTGACACCAAGTCCTGTATCCATAAATAGCTCATGTATATCTTTTAATAAACATCTATTTCGGTTTATGTAGTATTCACTTTCGCCTGACTTGAAGAATCGTCTTTCAATCTCAATTTCTGTATATTCAGAGTCAATTTTCTTGTCTGTATTGAGAATAACTAAAGACACTTGGGACATTCCCAGAGGTCGCCTTGACGATCCGCCGTTGAATATAAGGTCTTCCATCTTCTCACATCGCAAGGCTTTTGCGTTTTGCTCGCCAAGTGCCCATTTTATCGCATCGGCGATATTGCTTTTTCCGCAACCATTCGGACCGACAACTGCGGTTATTCCGGGTTCAAATTCAAGCTCTGCCCTGTCTGCAAAGCTCTTGAATCCCATTATCTCCATCCTACGAAAGTTCAATAATCAAAATCTCCTTCCTTAACTTTTGCCCAAGTTGATATAATTGACCCATTTGATCGCACAGCAACAGCAGGGGCGCTCATCGCTTTTTTAATTTCTGCTTCATTCAAGACCCTTTTATATATTCTAAAATCATCAATAGCACCGGGAAAATAGTTTGGATAATCGTCTGCACCGATCCATAAGTCTAACTTTGATGTCCCTGCCTTTCCGCTCCATTGCAAAGTATTTTCTAGGCTTCCGTTGACATAAATTTTAAGCTCTTTGCCGTCAAAAGTGCCTGCGGCGTGATACCAAGTGTCTTTTAACCATTCATTAGTTTTAGAATGGACTACATGATTTGTTCCAGTAGGGTCTTTTATCAACCATCCAAGTTGACCTAACTGTTCATAATTAAACAGCAGAAAGTAGTCATTGTTTTTAGATATCATACGCCATGAACTATTCCCGCTGTTGATCGTCACAGTAGGTTTGAACCATACTGAATAAGTGACATCAAGTTCCATAGATAGATCGGGTGCATCTGGCACTTTGACATAGCTTGCTTTTCCATCAAATTCTAACGCTTTCCCAAATTTTCCCTGCACCCACTTTGGATCGCCAACAAAAGTGCCATCATGGTTTCCAACTATATCTTTTACGGTTCTTCCTGCCCCTTCGTCAAAAGTCCAATAAGCAACAAGGTCTTTATCTTGGGCAACAACTAAGTTTGCGATGATAAAAAATATAGCAGTAATAGATATTGTTAGTTTGATCATTTTTGACTACCTCGTTTCTTTAATTTTTCCCCAAGATGTAGTAACCGATCTTTCAAAATCTACTGCGCTAGTTCCAGAAGGACCAGCCATAATCTGCTTGACTTCTGCATCTGTCGCAGTAGCTTTATAAACCCTGACTTCATCAATAACGCCCGGGAAATAAGATGGCGCATCATCTGCACCTATCCATAATGTCAGTTTTGAGTTTCCAATTGTGCCTACATAATCGGTTGTTGCCTCCAAAACTCCGTTAATATAGATTTTAATTTGCTTCCCGTCAAATGTGCCTACTGCGTGATACCAAGTGCCAGCAATCCATTCGCCTGTTACTGAATGTGCGACATGATTGACACCTTTTGGATCCTTCAATAGAAATCCCAGATTTCCCAATCCCCTATCTCCTTCTTTGTAATTGAACAGGAAGAAATAATCATTATTTTTCGTCATCAAACGGTATCCATAATTAGTGGAATTGATCGTTACATTAGGTTTGAACCAAGCGGAAAATGTGAGATTTGTTTCTATGGCTAAGTCATCAGCATGAGGCACTTCAATATAACTTGTTTTTCCATCAAATTCTAACGCTTTTCCATATTTGCCATCTACCCATTTAGGCGTGCCAACAAATTTTCCATCATGTTTGTTTCCTGTTACATCTTTAACAATTTCGCCTGTTCCTTCGTCAAAGTTCCAATAAGCTACCAGGTCTTTTTCCGCTGAGAGACATATCCCAGAAAAAACCAAAATAAAAATCCCAATAAGTAAAAATATCTTTGTCATTTTGTCCTCCCGTTTGGATTTTAGAAATTGTAAATAAACGATTTGCATAAAAAGTGTTTAGTTTTAACTATCATTTGTGATGTCCTGACTAAATGAACGTTATTTTTTATCTGACTTTGATATTTGCCCAAGTTGTTGCAAGTTTGCCAGAAAGATCAACAGGGGCAAGTCCAAGTGATTGCCTTAGTCCTTGATTTAGAATAGTCTGAATGTCTTGCACACCAAGAGCTATATTAAAAATTGCAGCTTCATCAATAGCACCATCAAAAAACCTACCAGAATCAGATACACCGAACATATGACCTAAAGCACTCTTAGCTCCAAGTATTCCACCACTGCCTCCAGAGAAACCGTCAATCTCTGCACCGTTTAAATAATATTTTGCATTACTACCATCATAGGTAAAACATACCATAGCCCATTGATTTTTAGGAGGACTAGTCATTCCTGTTTTATTTATGTTTCCTAATCGCAGACGC
>DTPJ01000360.1 GCA_011334435.1 Candidatus Poribacteria bacterium
CCTGCTCCCTGCTTTCACAGGGACAAGCTTCGCAGGGACAAGCTTCGCAGGGGTAAACTGCATCAGGAATCCATTCCTTTATCATAATTTTTCTGGATTCCCGTTTTCACGGGAATGACAAATGTGGAGCATTTTCATTTTTCCATACCTTTCTAATCCTTATGATAATTGGATTTAACTGGTTTTCAGAATTTTCAGTTACAATACATTTATTTAGGATAGATCAGTATTTTTCTATTCTTGGCAACTCGGAAATATAAAATTGCTCTGACCTGACAGAGAACCTTTTATGATTACGTGAAGAAAGAAAATCTATTATCATATTGATAGTAGTTTTAGAAAATGACGAGGATTGCTCTCCCTTATCGCTAAAATCTCCCATCCATCTTCTAAGGTCTCTCACATTTTCCGCAGTAAGTGTAGCCACTAAAACTTCAATATTATAGTAATATCTGTCATTTAAGCTAAGCTGATCTATAGGATCAAATATTAAATAAATATCAGGATTTATAACCCATCTTGATAGATTATCAATTTGCTTATCTGATTTTGTTATGATCCTTGATCCATCTTGGGAACGTTGACATTGGTATATCTTCTCTATCGGATCAAAATTGATCTGATAGCTTATACTTTTTTGACTTCGTAAGCTATCAAACCAATATCCTCGTTTTTGCCATAGTTCAATGTTATATTCAACCCTAACTGTAAAGCCCCTGTTGAGAAATTTCATAACCTTTTGATTAAAAATATCATCAGTTTGAAATTTCATAGCAAGGTTGCCTTTCAATATACAATTTTGGACAATTCTTACAGTATTTTCAGCGGAACTAACCTCTGCGGTATTAGCAAAGATACAGAGTATCCCGATAACCATAACTCTATATAATAACTTAAATGTCAAAACTAATTTTTTCATAACGAGTTTTCATTTTCTGATTAGAACATTTTATTAAGCCTAAAGCTCACAATAGTATCGCGACCCTTTTCATCAATAGGCGTTGCTATATATAGTATAAGTCCCTCACTGGGAGGAGAACCTAACGCAATTCCAATGCCGATGTCTGTTTTTAGATCGCTGACTTTCATTTCCTCGTCATACTTCCACGCATAGCCAGAATCCATAAATACAGATACACCTAATCCAAATGTTCCAGTTCTGATCCAATATTCTGTATTTATCAAAGCCATTTTATCGCCTTCAAACTCTTTATACCAAAATCCCCTTAGAGTGCCGATACCGCCGAGATAAAATCGCTTTGGATGATCTACTTCAAGTTCCCGATCTGCTGTCCCTGCTTTTAGACGGAATAAAAAGAATTGGTTTCCAGATAGACGAGTATATCTTCTTATATTAGCTTGGTAGATTTTGAAATCATAATCTCCGCCTAATTGTCCTCCTGCATATTCAGCTGATAACGTCGCATACCAACCATTTATTGTTCTTTGATCCCTCGTATCAAAGGCACATTCAGCAATAACGCTTTTCATTCTACCTTCCAATATAGGTGGATTATTTCTTTTTATCTTGTAGCCAATGTCCTTATATTTCTCATCATAAGACCTATTAAGAATGCTCCAATCCTCAGTTTTTTTAAGGCTTTGGTATTCATCATCTCTATATTTTAAGCCTAACTGTGCCAAAATCGGGGTTTTTTGACTTATGTTTAGTTCGTATCCTTCTCGCTGATAAAAGTCTCTGTATGCTTCACCGAGAAGGAATTCTGCCCAAAAATGCTCATTATCAGATACAAGTTCGCGATCGTTTGTATCGGTCAATCTATGAATATCTAATCCAAACGTCATCTTGTTATTCTGAAAGAAAGACTTTTCTGTGGCAAATTGATAATTCCATATCTTGCTAGAAAATCCGTATCTAATAGCGAAATAAGCATTTGTTCCCCAATATTTGCTTTCTAATCCCGGTCTAATGCCTAAGCTTAGTCCATGAACACGGTCAAATTCAACTATTGGTTTCAAGGTATGCTCAACAAAATTGCCTTCTTCAAGATTAATGCGAACCACATTAAGTCCATTTACAGCTTTTTCAGATGTCCATGTCACCCTGCGAAAATATGGGAGTTTACTCCTCATAACATTGATAGCGTTGTTAATATCACTCTTTTTATAAGTCATTCCGGGACGAATATCCAATGCATCAACGATATTCTTTGTTTTTATCCTTTTGTTTCCTATTATCTCAACCTTGCCAATACGCCCTTCGTCAATTTCTATGTCAAGCACATCTTCATTAAAAGAGAATTTCACCGTTGCCATCTCATATTCTTTTGACACATAGAGATCAGAAATTAGCTTACACTTTATCGCTACATCTTGGGAAGTCATTTTAGCAGGTTTGAGGTTGAAGAAATCAATTATCTCTTCTTTTGTGAAAAACTCGCAACCATTGACAACAACTGTTGAAGGGGAAATAATATCTTTTTCAGTAACCTTGATCAATAGTTTGACGCCGTTTTCATTTTTAACTAATTCCATACCTATATTTTGAAACCAACCCATAGAATTTAGCCTCATCTTAGCTCGTGAAAGCGTATCTAAGTTAGCTATGTCGCCTATTTTTAGTTTCAATGCCTCTATTATGCTTTCTTGTGATATTTTGTTATTTCCATCTATTACGATTTCTACTATCTTCGCCTCTGATGGTGTTTCAACAGGTGATTGTGATAATTCTTGTGTTTCTTGTCGCTCTGTGCAGAAAACAAGTTCGCCAAATCTTGCTGGGACATGAGGCCAATCAGCGGTAAAGTAAGTCGGTGACCAATATGTATATTCTTTTCTACGTTGCTCAATCCTATGAATGTTAAATCTCCATAAATCATTAGTCTGAGGCTTAACTTTTGCGATAGATGAAAATGGGATGCTAATTTCTACGGTCCAGAAATTATCTCTGATGTCAGTATCAACTTCTCCGCCGAAACTCCAATTTTTTCCGAGCTTTGATTCAATTGTCTTATGTCTTTCTGGTTGGACGTTGCTTATTTCTTGATCAAATATAACTCCTATGGGATTTATGATTATGTGATAATAATCCGAACTATTGTTCGGTGTTGGATTTATAAGCAATTGAACATTATCATCTTCCCATAGCCAATTGTCCCTTTCAGTATGAGTTATTTTTATTTGAGACATATTTGATTCAAAACATCTGACGCCTATATAGAGATTTTGATCATCCCATAATAGATATGCTTCTGTCCCTTCAAAGGGTTTTCCTATGCCGTCAGCCCATACAAAATCCTCAATTTTACTTGCATTTTTCCATGAGTTATCGTCAAGATGTCCATCTATTTTTGGAGGGTCTAACGTCTTCATAACTTTTATCTGTGGAAGGATTGATTTATCTATAATTTGCGACTTTTTAGCAGATTTTGGCTTATCTTTGAGATCAGTTATTTGCTTAGAATCTGATATTGAAACGATTTGTGCTGGTCTTATTGATATATTTCCACTGATAGTCCTCAATTTTAATAAAGGTCCTCCACCATAAAGTCTGCCTTTAATAGAACGCCCTTCTGCCCCACCATCAAGCGGAATATCACATGCAATTTGCCCTGAAATCGCCGAAGCATCAAGGTCTGCTTGATAGCCCTCTGGAAGATTTAACGTTATAGAGCCAGAAACTGTATTCAAAGATAAAGGCACAGAGAAGCTATCCGTGATTAGTATATCAATATAACCGCTTACTGTTGTAAAATCGCTTTTATCGTCAAAGCGAATGTCTGCGATTATGTTGCCATTAAAAGTCTTTGCAGAGACAGAACCTACTGCATCCTTAATTTCTATATTTCCGTTGAATGCCTCTATCTTCTTTTTGCCTTTGATCCCGTATATGTATATAGAACCATTCATTGAAGTTATATCAAGCCCTATATCCTCTGGTATATATATTACAAATTCCTTCAAATCAGTCGTTTTCGGCATTTCCAGTTGTAATCTGTCTGTTTTTCTCTCTATTTTAGAGAATTCAACTATGGATTCGTCTTCAATTTTTGAAGTTGCCTTAGCTACTATATCGGGGCGATCCCATGGCTTTATACTTACGCTATTGTTGAATACCTTAATAGCTATTGTTGATACACCTTCAACAGAAATTGTCCCTTCATCAGATTTAGCGTAAACAGCACATACAAGCATGATGATAATGACAATAATGAATAATCGTTCAGTAGTTTTAATTTGTTTCTTATAATTTTTTTCAATTGCCATCTTAGATTCTCCTTCTTATTAACATTTCTCTATTATTTATAATCCTAAAATTGCCTATTTGTTGTGATGGCAATTATCGTGCCAAAATAATTGTAAAGTATTTTTTCTGGTAATTCTGAGATGCTATCCGAAACCAGTATTTATCAAAGTTTGAATTAAATGTTTATATGAAAATGCTCATTAGATAAAGCAAAATGCCACCTATGAAAAAGTTTGTCACCTATGAAAAAGTTTGTCAACAATAAATTTGTCACCAGTAGATCGGAGAAAGAAAATACTAATC
>DTPJ01000154.1 GCA_011334435.1 Candidatus Poribacteria bacterium
ATATTCAACTTCCATTACGCAGCACCTCCTGATACTGTCGGCATAAATTATGGCTTAAATAAAGTAATTGCAGATGATGAAACAGGTTTTAGAGGGACAGCGGATTTTCCATATCGGACAGAAGCATGGGATTTTATCATAGCTGGTGGTGGGATATATAGCAACTTAGACTATTCATTCACAGTAGGTCATGAAGACGGCACATTTGAACTGCCCCCAAAACAGCCCGGCGGAGGTGGTAAAACGCTTAGAGGTCAACTTAAAATACTGAAAGATTTTATTCATAGCTTTGATTTTATCAAGATGAGTCCGAACAATTCTGTAATCAAGGAAATTGAACCTTCTTATGTTAAAGGCCGTGTCTTAACAGAGATCGGCAAGGCTTATGCGATATATCTGCTTTTTGCAGAAAGCAAGGATACAGTTTATCCTGAGACAGTTGCCAAAATTAAGATTGACCTACCAAAAGGTCTTTATAAACTTGAATGGATAAATACTAAAACAGGCAAGACAGAAAATCTGCAAACCATCAACCATAACGGAGGCGAGATTGAATTAACTTCGCCAGTTTTTATAGAAGATATAGCAATAAGGATTTTAAGGCTAAAAGGTTAGATATTGTTGCATAAATAAGGAGATGAATTTAATGAAAGTATTCGATTGGCAAGAACGTTATGCAGGGCGGAACATCCCATACACAGATCATGAGCTATTTGATTTTGATTTTCCGAAAACTCTAACAGGGAAATATCTTAACGAGATCGCTTTCCCTTTGGGAGGTATTGGAACAGGCTGTATCTCCGTTTCTGGAAGTGGACAGCTAATTGATTGGGAGATATTCAATCGTCCAAACAAAGGCTATCGCCCAGATTATACGTTCTTTATGCTTTTTGCACAGTCGGAGAATGAAGAGCCAAATTTCAGAGTATTAGAAGGACGCTTGCAACCACCATATCAAGGATACTCACATGGAGCGCAGATGTTCAAAGGTTTCGGATTTGGACCTCCACGTGAGTTTGGTTCAGGCTTTTTGAGGATGTCAGAATGTTCATTTACAGGATATTTTCCATTTTGCAGATTAGATTTTGCCGATGAATCCTTGCCGATCAAAGTATCAACGGAGGCATGGAGTCCATTTATTCCGCTTAATGATGAAGATTCCTCTTTGCCTGTCGCTATCTTTGACATAACTTTAACCAATATTACAGAGAAAAAAGTCAAAACGACCGTTGCACTTGGGCTTCAGAATATACTTGGCTTTCCAGAATTTGGAAAAAGCGAAAGTTATTGGATTGATGAGGGTAGCCATCGGGGAATAGTGATGACTACACATCGTCACGATCAGGATTCGCCTCGCTTTGGCACAATGGCATTATTGACGCCAAATGATGACATCACTTATCAGCTTAATTTTGCAGAAACACATTGGTTTAGGGCGACGGAAAGTCTGATGGACGAATTCGGCACTACTGGTGAATTTACGGGACCGAAAGAAAGCGTTATCAGTCCCGAAGGTCAAGCTTATGTTGCACATCTTGGCATAAAGGCGGAACTTGCCCCGGGTGAAAGTGTGACAAAAACTTTTGTGCTTGCATGGTTAATGCCTAATTTTGAAAAATATTGGGGCGAAAGGCATGTTTGGAAAACATATCAGGGGACTAAATGGGAGAGTGCCAAGTCTGTTGCGGAATATGTCTTAGAAAATATGCCTAGGTTAGAGGGACAGACAAGGAAATTCGCTGATACATTCTTTTCGTCAACATTGCCGACTTATGTCTTAGATGCAATATCAAGCCAAATGTCAATACTCAGGACTCCTACTGTAACTCGTCTGACAGATGGGATTTTATACGGTTGGGAAGGCTGTCATGTAAATCATGGTTGCTGTGAAGGCACATGCACGCATGTTTGGTCTTATGCACAGACTATCGCATATCTTTTTCCAAAACTTGAGCGAGATATGAGGGAGATGGATTTTGCAGTCAATCTCAGAGAATCAGACGGACACATGCAATTTCGCACAGAATTACCGCCCGGGACAAAAGCGGGACATGGTTTCCACGCCGCTGCTGATGGTCAGATGGGAAATGTCCTTCGGGTATATCGTGAATGGCAGTTATCTGGCGATGACGAATGGTTAAAGAAAATGTGGACTTCTGTCAAAAAAGCCCTTGAATACGCTTGGGTAGATTGGGACAAAGATAAAGACGGACTTTTAGAGGGAATTCATCATAACACGCTTGACATAGAATATCATGGACCTGAAACTGTTTGCGGAAGCATGTATCTATCAGCACTAAGGGCAGGCGAGGAAATGGCACGTTATCTTGGCGATAATGAATCTGCTGATGAATATCGCAAGGTCTTTGAGTCAGGCAAGAGGTTAAGCGATGAGATGCTTTTCAACGGCGAATACTATTATCAACGAGTGCCTGATGGTGCTGAGATCCCATATCAATACGGTCAAGGTTGCATAATTGATCAGGTCTTGGGACAATGGCATGCGAGAATGTATGGTTTAGGGGATATTTATGATCCTGATCATGTCAAAAGTGCGATTGCAAGTGTATTTAGATATAATTTCAGAGACAACTTCTATAATCATCATAATCCGCATAGGGTTTATGCAATAAACGATGACAAAGGTTTACTTATCTGCACATGGCCCAAGGGTGGTCGTCCAAAGAGAAGCGTAACTTATGCCTTTGAGTGTATGATCGGCTTTGAATATCAGGTCGGAGCGCATTTAATATATGAGGGATTTTTGAGAGAAGGGCTTTCTGTATGCAAAGCTATCCGAGACCGTCATGACGGATATAAGCGAAATCCATACAACGAGTTTGAATGTGGAAGCCATTATGCAAGATCAATGTCAAATTACTCATATCTATTGGCGTTATCGGGATTTCGTTATTCTGCACCAGAGAAAACTATATATTTTAATCCTGTGATATGCAAAGATGATTTTCAATGCTTCTTCTCTGTTGAAGGGGCATGGGGCATAATCAAACAACGTAAGACTAATTACGGAAAGGTTATAACAATAAAGGTTGTTGGCGGTGGAATGGAGATTAACAAGTTGGTCTCTGGTGACATCACAGTAGATAATAATGATATGATCATGGTCGGCAGCGATACTTTGGAAATTCCTATAATTTGCTAATATAATTAGCCACAGAAGCACACAGAAAATTAGATACTGGTTATTAATTACTTACTCTTGACAGCAATCTTTTTTTCTGATATTATTTGATACAGGCTAATAATATTATAGACTGGATATTTTATCTCAGTGAGAGTGTCAAGTTGAGAATATCAACCTTTGTGATAATTATAATAATTACCTACCTGATTTTATCCTTATCAGCGGTCTCGGTTATAGGTTCTGTTGGTGATGTAGAAATCAAACTTATCTCACCAATTGGTGCAATTGCGAGGTCTGCTATACCCGGTTGGGGACAGTTTTATACTCACAACAAGTTTCAGGGTGTGTTAGTTTTCCTATCGGTAAGTGCCTTGGGCGGTTTAGGGATTAGAACCGATGCAGAATATCGCAGTTATTATAAACAATATAAAGAACTGGTTTATTCGGGTTCTAGTCAATCTCCTTATTATTATGACAAGGCAAATGATTACTATAAACTAAGTCAATTTTTTCTTTATACCGCAGTAGGTATATGGGTTTATAGTGCCATAGATTCCTATATTGACGCTCATATATATAATGCTAAAATGCAATCTTCAGCTATTGATATAAATTCACAGAGACTTCAAACAATAAAATAGTTATTTCTTTAATTTTACTGTAATAATAAGTGAAGGTTAACATCTTCCAAATTATAATAGGGGTGATTAGAGTTGTTCCGTAACATTATAACAATCAACTATAAATTGCAATATAGTGTTCCTGTTCTTATATTTTTCAGTATAGTTTTGTTCTCTGGATGTGGAGATGTAGAACCTGTAACTACTCCACCACCTCCAGAAGTTGCCGAAATTAGCAATGTCCTTAAAAATAGATGGAAATTAGGATACGAGACAGAATCTTTGGACTTATACATGTCTGCATTTTGGAAAGAAGGCTATTTCTACTGGTCTGATATGGCAACTGATGATAGAATAGATGACGATGTGATATTTGACAATTGGGAAGAAGAAAGGGATAGTGCCATAAGGGTTTTCAAAAATTATCGCAACATTGAAATAGAAATCTCTGAACCACCAGAAGTTAAAATTCTCAATGAGGAAAGAACAAAAGCAGAAGTCAGAAATCACTATAAAATTCAACTCTATGTTCCCGAAGGGACATCTTTGCCCGGAGGATATGAAGCATATTATGCCGAAGGGGATAATATTTTCATTTTTGAATATAGAGCTAATGAAAATGGAAAGATGGAATGGCGAATTACTGAATGGAGACAAAACGAATACAGCAAAGAAGAAATAGAGGCTGGTTGGAAACAATAGTTCTTCATAGATAGTCACGCTAACTACTAATGGCAAAC
>DTPJ01000533.1 GCA_011334435.1 Candidatus Poribacteria bacterium
AGCTCTGGAGGAAGTGAATAAAGTCATCAATGAATCATCAGACCAAACGCTCATCTTATCTGCACAAAAATTGGTTGACGAGTTTATGTGGGACATATACACTTCTGCTGATGGGTTACCTAATGATGATGTACGCGCAATAGCGTTAGATAAAGATTGTGTCTGGGTAGGAACAGCCTCTGGTGTTGGGAAATTTGATCTGAAATCAGATTCTTTCATCGGCGATACAATTCTTCCTAATACTGAGATCACATCTTTAGCTGTTGATGAATCTTATCTTTGGATAGGAACTGCGAATTCTTGGGTTAAGCAATATAATAAAGCAAAAGGCTCTTTGGTGCAAGATTCCGTTGTTGACAATAAAAGCAATATGAGTAAAATTCTGTGTCTGAATGTTGATAAAGATAGCGTTTGGGTTGGAACTGAGTTTGGAATTTATCAATACAATAAAAGCAAGCGTGATTGGAAACATTACACAACATTTGACGGCTTGCCAGACAATAGGATAATATCATTAGCAGTGACGCCAAAAGGTATATGGTGTGGAACATCAAAGACTGGTGTAAGCGTTTTTGATTACTCCACACTTAGGTGGCATAATCCAAACAAACAGGCTTTGCTTTCTGGAAGGTCTGTCCCAGTCATTGCATATAGCGATAATAATATATGGTTTTTATGGTATGAGGATTTTATGAATGGCGTTAGCAGTTATGATCCAAATACTGGAACTTGGGAAGAATTGCCGATCACAGAGTGGGAGGCAGATACGCAATCTATACAAATTTCCGATACTAAACATGTCAATTCTAGTCTGATAAACTTAGGTGCAAATGAAAACGAAGTATGGGTAGGAACTGATTCTGTCGTCATATTCCATAAATCTTCTCAATGGTCACAACCGATCAATTATCCCTCAAAATTTGCTGGAATTGCCCCATCTTGCATTGTCGTTGATAATAAATCTGTCTGGTTTGCCACGTCTAAAGGTTTTGCAAGATTGAAAAAGGATATGATAAAAGGGTACTAACGGAGTGCTAATATGACATGTTATTCAGTTGACCAGCTTCAAAACATATTGGCTAATAATGTGTTCAATTACACGAAGGACCCTAAAAAAGCGGCAGGAAGAGCGCTTGGAACGATGGTAGAAATTATTACTTTCTATCTTCTTAAATCATGGGGGTTGGGACAATCTTTGTCAATTGAAAGGTCATTAGCTGAATATGGTAATCCAGATATAACTCATAATGTTGAATATTCGTTGCATCCCATTTTGCAGCAATGTGAAGTGTTCTTTTCTGAAAAACTACCTATTACGTCAACAAAAATATTATCATCAATAGATAAGAATGTGTTCTCAATAACGCGATTTGAAAAATCTAATAATTCACTTTTAACTAGCGATTTAATTCTTAGAAACTCGTGTCTTATAGCAAGCAGTAAAGAGCTATATTCATCACATTTAGTTGCAAACCTTGATTTCATCTCAAATGATGAGTACAAGATTATAATTTCGCAACAATATGAAAAACCTTACGCGATATTTGAATGCAAACGGGTAGGTATTGAAGAAGGCATCAAAAAAGGTCCACAATCTATAGAGAAAGCAAAACAAGGTGCCTATGTAGCAAGAATGTTATCATCACTTCAAAAGGTGCGTATGCCATCAGGCGAACTTTATGGATTGATTTATAAATTTAACAATGAAATTTGCATTAAACCTTATGCTGAACTGATGACAGAGATTATGGAGTCAGAAAATCCATCATTATTATGTGATTTTATTCTGACCGTTGGAGTGGTTAGCAATCATGGTAATTGGTTTACTTCTGATAATCATAATAAGGAACTCAAAGTCTTGGCACAATCTTATGATTGGCTAATATTCCTTACTGATAAGGGACTATCTGAATTTATTAATCATATACTGCTTGATTCTGAATCAAATTTTGAACCAGTGAAAAAAGCATTTTTGGAAAGCTATAACACTAAAAGGAAAAGAACTCGATTTACGAAGGTTCAAATAGATTATAAAGCAGATCAAACATTACAGTCATATTTTAACGACAATCTTATAGGTGTAGAGAATTGGTTTAATGTTATCTCACCTAAAGATAAATCTATGCAAGAATTGAAATCTCAAATTTTCAGATTAAAGGATAAGAATTGGAAGGAAATTCATTCGCTATGACAGCAGGACGTAAATCTATTACGAATAATAAAGATTGGGGGACCCCTCGGAAATAAGTTGAGGCTGTTAGAGAATGCTTTGGTGGAGTGATATATCTTGATCCATGTTCAAGCAAATATTCAATTGTCCATGCTATCGTTGAATATTGCCCTCCTGAACACGATGGATTAAAAGAATCATGGAATTATCAAACTATTTATGTCAACCCTCCTTATGGAATAGATAAAGTCACCAAGACTACGATCAAAGATTGGTTACGTAAATGTGAAGAGGCAAATCGTCTATATGGTTCAGAGGTAATAGCTCTTGTTCCAGTAGCAACAAACACAAGCCATTGGAAAAACTATGTTTATGGAAAAGCAACTGCTATCTGTTTTTATATGATACTCGTTTAAAATTTTTAGTCAATGGGCAAAATGGAGGTAAAGGTGCTCCTATGTCATGCGCAATGATATATTGGGGACGGAATTTTCAGCGATTTTTTGACATATTTATTAAGTTTGGTGCAGTAGTAAACATTGAACATTTAAAGGGAATAAATATTGGGGAAGAAAATGAAAATAAAAATAATAGTCCAAAACAATTGCAATTACTATGAAACATACTGTCAAAACATTCAACTACATTAATGAGGAAGTGAAACTTATGATGAAAAACATTGTATATATCCCTATATTTCTATTCGCTTTTTTGCTTTTGACTGTCACATCTTATGGACAAGTGGATTCAAAAAATGAACTCCTAAAAGACTATGACAAATTAATGAAATCAAACCCAAATAGCCTTGATGCACATAGAAACTTCATAACAAAATGGAAAGATAGAACAGATGACCTTGTCGTCATATACGGAAAATTGGCAAATAATTCGCCAAACAACGCTTTATACCAATATGCACTTGGCTATGTATATGCGTCAAGCGGAAAAGATGAGAATATAGATAAAGCGATTGAGTTTTTCAAAAAATCAGTTGAGTTAGACCCAAATTTTACAATGGCACATTTCAGTCTTGGCTCAATGTTGCTTAAAAAAGGTGATTATAAATTAGCGGAGATTGAGTTGCAGAAAGCTATTGAACTTGATGATAAATTTTACTCTGCATATTTTAATCTCGGCGAGGTATATCGCAACCAAAAGCAGAATGATTTAGCAATGCTTGCATATAAAAAGGCTATGGACATCAACCCTAAGTGGGGATACCCATACTTTGGTATTGGAATGATCTATTTTGATCAGGATAAACTTCAAGATGCTGAACTACAACTTAATCAAGCAGTTAAATATAGTCCAGAGATCGGTATGGCATATTTCAAGTTAGGTCAGATATACGCCAAGCAAGATGCAGATATTGAGTTAGTCAGTAAAGCATATAGGGATGGACAGAAGGCAACTCAAACAACTAAAAAAGATGAGGCAAGGGCTTTTTATGAATTAGGAAAGATATTTTCAGACAAAGGGAAATCAGGGCTTGCGGTTCAGGCTTATAAAAACTCCATCAGTATAGATCCAAATTTGGCAATTGCACAATTTGAACTCGGCACAGAATATTATAAAATGGGCTTAAAAGAAAGGTCTATTGAGCATTATAAACTGGCAATTCAAGCAGACCCATCTATACGAAATTTACTTAATGATGAAGCAAAAAAGCAATATGAGTCTGGAGACTTAGAATCCGCTTTGGCTTCGCTTGACAAAACACTTGCTATTGATCCCGAAAACGCATCTGCACATTTCTATTATGCTGATATACAGCAAAAACAAGGCAATCTTACAGAATCCATAAAGCATTATGAAGATGCAATTAGGATTGATCCGAACTTTGTAAAAGCATATATGCCACTTGGCGATCTATATTATTCACAAGGTAAAGTTAAAGAAGCAATAAGTATGTTCAGAAAAGCTATGGCGTTGGATCAAAGCCTTGAAAGCTATTTCTTCAAGGAAGGTTCATCTCTATTAGATTCAGTAGAAAAACAGATAGCCAATGGAGAAGATGCTGAAAAAATTAAAGCTAACTTGAATTTAGCAAGAACGAACTTAGAAAAGCATATATTGATAAACCCAGATGATTCAGAAGCTAACTTTAAACTTGCGTATTCCTATGATATGACAGGTGATAAAAGCAATGCTATGAAATACTATCAAAAGACCATAGAGCTTGATCCATCAAGAACAGATGTCCTAATATTGATAGCTGGCATATACAATGATCAAAACAAACTGAACGAGGCAATTTCTACATTATCTAACGTTACAAATTCACAAATTGCAGACCCTAAGTTAAAAGTCAAGGCATACAGGATG
>DTPJ01000058.1 GCA_011334435.1 Candidatus Poribacteria bacterium
AGCAAACCCATATATTTTCTACATACAAGTTTTATCAATTTACCAACAGGGTCAAAATGCTAAATCCGCATTTTTATTGCCTTTTATAATGAACTTTTCATATTTGTCACCAAAGAACCGATAATTATGATTCTTAACTTATTATATGGATTATTTCATTTTAATCATTTTATCTTTCATAGTCAAGGCTTAATGAGTCTTTAGTCCATTCAAATCTTATGTAAAATTTGAGAAATATTATGATAAGATGTCTGAATATCAGATTTTCATTATTGACTTTATAGATGATATTCTCTAAAATGTTAATGATTTGATTTTAGCATGCAGACAGAGAAATCTGCCAGATTTTGATTAGTGCTATTAGCGTCTTATAAAATATAGGAGATTGATTATGTTTTTAAAAATGGTCACATTATCAACGTTAATTTTTTTATGTTTTGGAGTGTCATTGGCTTTTTCTGCTGAGGGATTTGAGTATATACCAGATACAAACACTCTTGCTCTTTGGCATTTTAACGAAGGTGGCGGAGATAAAATTACAGACTCTTCATCTAATAAATTTAACGGCACAGTGGAGGGCAAACCTGATTGGGGAGATGAAGATTGGAATAAAGCAGGTGCCAAAGGAAAATCTTTTAAATTTGACGGAAACACTGTTATAAACGTTGGAAAGATAGATGAATTAAAAACTCCTGATGCTATAACGGTAGAAGCATGGGTATATCCAGAGGACCTTAGCGGTTGGAAATTAATTTGCTGTAATTGGGGCGGTGCTGTTGTTGGAGCATGGCATCTTGGCGTTGAAAATGGTATGCCGAGATTCCATATAACAAATAACGCTGGTGTTACAGTTGACGCAAGTGGTGGCAAATTAGAAACTGGGAAATGGTTTCATGTCGCAGGAACTTATGATAAAAAGGCTGTGAAAATATATGTAGATGGAAAACTTATTGCTGAAAAAAATGCAGATGGTAGTCTTAAAAAGAACGATATGGATGTTGTGATCGGAAGTAAAGATTCCAGAGAGTTCAAATGGAAAGGCAGAATAGATGAAGTGAGAATTAGCAAAATAGCAAGAGAACCAAAAGATATGAGTCCAAACTTATCTGGACCACAAGCGGTGAATTTGCTTAATAGCCTGATAATAACTTGGGGCAAAGTTAAGACAGATTAATATATCAAAGAACAAATCTTCTTAATTTTTGCCTAAGAGGAATAATCAAATTATCTTATCAGTTTACATTAATAGTTTTAAAACTAAAAATGATAAACCAAAATGCATGAAAGGAGCAAGCAAGATGCAATACAGAATGTATGGAAAGACTGGCGATAAGGTATCTGTTCTTGGATACGGAGCTATGAGGCTTCCGATGAAAGATAATCATGTTGATATGGACATATCCGTCGCTATGATAAGACGAGCGATAGAGCTTGGCGTAAATTATGTGGACACCGCAGTTGGATATTGCAACGGCGAAAGCCAAATAGCTGTCGGAAAAGCAGTTAAGGGCTTGCGAGATAAGGTTTTCGTCTCTACCAAGAATCATTACAAAGGACCAAGTGGAGATGAATGGCAAAGATTGCTTGACCAATCGTTAGAACGGATTGATGTTGACTATATTGACTTTTACCATAGCCACGGTCTTGGTTGGGAAGAATATAAAAATATGTTAGGACCGGGAAAGCCTATGGAGAGATTCCATAAAGCAAAAGAACAAGGTCTTATACGCCATATGTGTTTTTCTTGCCATGATTCCCCTGAAAATATGATAAAACTTATTGACACTGGCGAATTTGAAGGTATGTTAGTCCAGTATAACCTTTTGGATAGACGCAATGAAGACGCCATAGCTCATGCTCACGAAAAGGGAATGGGTGTAGCGATCATGGGACCTGTCGGAGGAGGCAGATTGGTCTCTCCTTCTGAAAAGCTTCAAGGAATGGTCGGCGCGAAAAGCACCCCTGAGATCGCATTGAGATTTGTCATCTCAAATCCAAACGTTACAATTGCCCTTTCAGGTATGAACAGCATGGAAATGGTAGAGGAAAACTGCGCTACTGCAAGCAGAGAAGAGGCGTTATCAGAAGAAGAAAGAAGAAGAGTTATTGAAATACTAAACGAAAGCCAAAAATTAGCAGAACTCTATTGCACAGGTTGTGGTTATTGTATGCCATGCCCTAATGATGTTGACATTCCTGCTAATTTCAGTGCTATGAATCTTTACCGCGTTTTCGGATTAAAAGAGCTTGCCATGCGTCAATATAAAAGTCTCGGCAGAAAAAGAAAAGGCGATGGATTTGTAGAGGCATGGGCGGCTGCGTGTGTTGAATGCGGAAAATGCGAGCCTAAATGTCCTCAAAAAATAAAAATTAGAGAGCAATTAAAAGAGACTCATAATGCCTTAGGGACAAGCTAATTTCCATGCAAGTTGATCGCTATAATTGGCAAAAAGGGGTTGTAGCTTATGGAAATGACAGAAGCAAAAAGACTTGCATTAAAGGAACGTCGGTTTGAATGTCAAAATTGTGGAATTTGTTGTTCTCATAAAGGATTAATACAGCCTAGCGAGAACAACATCCATGAGCTTGCCAAATATCTCAAAATATCAGAATGGTCATTTGCGATACGTTACCTTCAAGAAATATATGATCCCCAGTTAGATGCCTATATTTTGGCATTCAAAACTAATAACCCTCATGATCCGAAGAATGGGTGTATATTTCACTTTGGCAGTTTCTGTGCCATATATAATTCATGTCGGACTGATTTATGCAAGGTGTTCCCGTGGAATCATTTTGACATCAAAAAAGAAGAATGGAGTCCAGGATTTGTCTATGATAATGGGACGTTTTGGTGTCAGGGAATTGGAAAAGGTCGTGAATGGAGTATTGATGAAATACGTCAACTAAAAGAGAAATATACAAACATAGGATTCGGATTTAAAAGACAAATATAATAAATTGAGGTTTTTGTGTTATGTTATCAAAAATGTCAATGGCTATTTTCATGATTATCTGTCTAATTGGGACGATTGTTGAAGGGTCAGAAATCAAAGAAGAAGCGGAAGCCACTTTAAAGAAAGCTGCCAATTACTTTTATGGGACAGTTGCAACTAATGGTGGTTATCTTTGGAAATATTCAAAGGATTTAAAGAAAAGAGAAGGTGAAGGTAAAGCAACAAACACGCAGATATGGGTACAACCACCTGGCACTCCTGCGGTTGGTTTTGCATACTTGAAAGCTTATGAAGCAACTGGAGATAACTTTTATCTTGAAGCTGCAACATCAGCCGCAGATGCTTTAATATGGGGACAATTGGAGTCAGGTGGATGGGATTATAAAATTGACTTTGACCCTGATGAAAGCAAAAAATGGTATTATAGGCATGACAAAGGCAAAGTTGATCCTAAAAATCGACGCAATTACTCTGTCTTTGATGATAATAATACTCAAAGTGCATTAAGGTTTTTAATGGCTGTTCATAAGATAACAGGAGACGAGAAATATTGGTCAGCAATTGAATATGGTCTATCTTTAATGCAGAAAAGCCAATTTGATAATGGAGCTTGGCCTCAGGTTTATCCATTGCCTCCCAAGGGATATAGCGGTTTTTATACCTTCAACGATGGTGTCATCAACGATTGTGTTGCGGTGATGTTAGACGCATATCACTTATATAACGATGAAAGATATTTAAACTCAGCGAAACTTGCTGGAGATTTTATCATTGCATCTCAGTTGCCCGAACCACAGGCTGGCTGGGCTCAGCAATATAGCTACGATATGAAACCTGCACCTGCCCGATGGTTTGAACCCGCTTCCGTATGTAGCAGTGTAACCTCGAGAAATATAAAAACACTTGTAGAGCTTTATCTTGAAACCGGTTATGAAAAATATCTCAAACCAATACCTTCAGCTATAAAATGGCTGAAAAACTCAATGCTTAAAGATGGTAATTGGGCAAGATTTTACGAGATAGGCACAAATAAACCTATCTATGTAAATATGAACAGAGAGATCGTTTATGAATTCATCAATATTCGTCCAGGATACAGTTGGGTAGGAGAATATGGGGTCGAAAAAAATATAGAGTTGTATGAAAAAGTCATAAAATTTGGTAGGGAGAAATATCTATCTGAAATCAATATGACTCCAAAAGTAGAATCAAGTCATAAAAAATTAAAAGATTTAGAATCAAAAGTGATTGACATAATTAACAGTATAGACGATCAGGGCAGATGGATTGATAATGGTTATATATTATGCTCTACTTTTATAAAAAACGTTCAACTTCTGTCTGATTACATATCATTAGCTAACAAAGAATAGGGCAGATATATATCAGTGTTCAAATCCGGTTCTTTGGTGACAAATATGAAAAGTTCATTATAAAAGGTAATAAAAATGCGGATTTAGCATTTTGAACCTGTTGGTAAATTGATAAAACTTGTATGTAGGAAATATATGGGCTTGCTTGAA
>DTPJ01000476.1 GCA_011334435.1 Candidatus Poribacteria bacterium
TGCTGCACAAAAATTACCGCATTTTAGAGTTAGCCTTTTGGGTGACTGAAGTGTTGGAAAAACATCGCGGGGTGTCTATTCAGGTAAAGCGCGATCGTAGTGTGCAAAGTGGAGAACGTAGTTACTACGTGTTGGCAGATAAGCTTGAGCGTCAACTTGGTTTCATGGCAGAACGCGGCGCCACCCAAGCAGTGTTGGAGATTTGGGATGCCCTCGAAGCCGGTGCATTCGGTGATGACCCTGCAAGCGATCCACGCTTCTATAATATTCGGTGGTTTAAACAAGCACACTTAGCAGAAATAGTCTAACCGACGAACAACTGATTGGATTTCGCGTCTTTTCTGAATGTTTCTATTCGGTTAAGAAAGAAAGCAGTGAAAGAAATGAGGTTGAATTCTTATAACCCCTTGCATAATATTTTAGTTCTCACAACAGAGTTGGGAGCTGGTTTATACTGGCGAGTGGTTAAGCCATTTCAGAGAATATTGGAAAATGATGCGTCTTTTTTGAATTACGATGTCTTTTATTCTATTGAACCATTGCGATCTATTGATTTATCTAAATACGATATTATTCTTTTTCAAAGAGTAATAGGTCAAGAAATCGCCATTGAGCTGTGGAATTATTGTCGCAAAAATGGTAAAATCTTGATTTACGAGATTGATGACTTTTTACTAGGACTACCTTTGGGGCATCCTGATTATTCACTTTATAATGATCCAAATGTTCAAAGACGCTTGATTTATTTTCTATCCACCGCTGACTATGTAACCGTCTCCACTGACATTCTACGTCAAAAATTGCTTGCTTATCAGGAAAATATTCAGGTATTACCGAATTTACTAGATGATCGCATCTGGAATAAGACTCCCCCTCCATGTATTGAAAAAGATGCACCTATAATTAATATCGGATTTTTTGGAACTCCTTCTCATCACAATGATCTATTGATTGCAGAAGAGGCTCTTCTTGAATTAGGTAATAAATATCAAGATCAGCTACAAATCTATTTGATTGGGTGTACCACGAAAAAGTTAAAAGCATTGCCAAACGCAATATTTCTACCATTTGATTTAGATTACCGTAGATCAGTCCAAAGGTTCCAATCCCTATCTATTCATATTGCATTAGCTCCATTAATAGATAATGAATTTAATCATTGTAAAAGCAATATTAAGTGGCTTGAATATTCAATAGCTGGGGCGGCGGGAGTTTTTTCAGATATACCGACTTATAATTCTTCTATAATTTCTTACTCAACCGGTGTTCTAGCAAAAAATTCCTCGGATGAATGGTATCGAGCAATTGAATCGCTTATCATTAATCACAAACAAAGAAAACTGATTGTGCAAGCGGCCCAGCAAGAGATTGAGAGCAAATACACCCTCTCAAAGGGCTACTCAATATTTCGCGAATTCTACGAATATCTTGATAAGCTTAAGAAAACATCTCGATCTCTTGGGCAAAAAAGCTATCAAGAGCACTTTGCCAAAGCACAGACAACCTTTCGCCGTTTTATCAACAATAGAAATGCTTATCAAAAATTTTCGAAAGGCACCAAATTCTCTATTCTTTATGTCTCTCAAAAACCTTTGGAAACTTTTGAGGTAGATGTTATCGTTCCAATTGAGAATTTATCTCTGCGTTATATCAATAATCTTCATTCTATATACCATACTCTTAAGGACAAGCATCATTTAATCTTAATCTTTAATAAGAATAACCAAACCAACGATCAAACTGATCAACTCTTAGAAAAATTCTTTTATGAAGATAGGGTTACTATCATTCAATCATCTTTGCAAATTGGTAAAAGTCAGTTGATTCAAACTGGAGTTGACTTTGGAAAATCTCCATATGTTTTGATAATTAACAGCGAGATCGAAATTGATGATTTTGACTGGATCGATAAATTAATTCCCATTAAAGAAGATGTTGGTGTCATGGGCTGCAAGCTGGTTTACGCAGATCAACAAAATCCTCTCTGGGCAGGAAAAATTTACCATATTGGAATTGCACGGAATCATAAAGGAGAGCCATATCCTATATTTCGCGGTTGGCCTGCAAAAACGCCCGAAACAATGATTTACCGAGAAGTTAATGCTGTAGGTGCAGATTGCTTGCTGACTCGGCGGAAAATTTGGGAAGAAGTTGGAGGCTTTGATCTTGATTTTACAAGCAGCGCTGAAGTTGACTACTGCTGGGCTGTTCGACGGGCAGGCTACCGTATTATCTATTGTCCAGAGGTTAAATTATCTTATAGAGGTGAAATCAATCCTGTTATTACAAAACGGGATATACAAAAGTTGATCGCAAAGTGGGGATTGCAACAAACAGATGAAGATTTATATCTCACTGCTGGTGAGTTTAATAGCTGGCAAAAAGCTAGAAAACTTCTTGAAATCACTGATTACATGCTCTCAACAAATATAACTTCTCAGGCTGTCACACTTGCGCCTCGCCTTGCAGAAGCATGGTCTGCTCATGGTAAGATGTTAGCTTTATTGAACTATCGTGAAGAAGCGGAAAGAGCTTTCCTTCAAAACCTCAACCTCGAACCTTGCAACTTTCAGCCATATTATAATCTAAGTAAATTGTACTATGAAATGGGTCAAATTGAGAAAGCTTCTAGCTATATCGGGTTAGCCTTAACTCTAAATGATCATCAAAAAGATCTGCTTCAAACAGCCACTTTGATTGCTGACCGTGCAGGTGATCATGGACTAACGATTCATATCCTGGAAAGGATAATCAGAGAGTTCCCTTCCGACTTCGTGAATATTGTGTCACAACGTCCAAATTTGTTTCCAGTTGCAACGCAATTTCTTGATGACCTTCTAATCAAAGAACCTAAAAACATTTTTCTTCATGCAATAAAAGCACAAGTTGAATTAAGCAAAGGAAATCTAGAAAAAGCGCTTATATATTTCCAACATTTTCATAAAGAAAAACAGTTTTGGGAACAACAAGTTTGTGACTTGATCAGCCAATCGAAATATGAAGATGCCAATAATATGATTGAAATTTGGCAAAATCATATACCTGATGATATGGAAGCTCAAAGAATGTTGGCTAAGTTATGGGTTGAAAGTGATAGGGAACAGGATGGATTTCGTCTCTATAAACAATTAGAACAATACTTCTGGAATCATCCTGATTTCTTGCTCGAATTTATCGAATATGCAATTAGTAGAAATGGGGACCAATTTGTTTATCCATTGATAGAAAAATTGTGTCAGGTGCAATTAAACAGTTCGGAAAGATTTAAACTTCAAGACATTATTAAAAAATATCCACAAGCTAATTTTATGAGATTATTTCTGACATTAACAGATCACGCGGAGCAATCCATAACCATCTATAAAAACTCTAACACGCAGAGTACTTACATGGATGAAGAACAAGTATTTACTGACCTAAATAACCTCCTCGATGAACTATTGGCCGCCGATGATCTTGATCTAAAGATAGAACAATTTAAAAGCAATCTTACTCCGCAGTTTATCCAGTTCATCCGTCAAAAGTCCCAAGATTTTCTAACCAACGGCAATAGCGAAATTGCTGAAGGATTAAACTTCTTATCCGATTACTTAGAAAGCAAGATTTGAAAAAGATGAAAATACCCTTGTGAACAGAATTGAGTAACCTGACTTTTGAACAACCATAGAAAGAATAAGAGATGGAGAACACGAATGATATTATTTGGATGAGATCCCAGGAAGAAACCACAAATGTGGCTTGTCCAATTTGTAATAGCAGAGAGACTAAGACTTTAATGCTGAAGGCAAAAAATCCATTATGCCAATCAGAATGGTTCTGTTTATATCAATGTAACGCGTGTGAAAGCTGTTTTTATGAACCATTTATCCCACCTCAATATGAGATTGATTTTGGTTCTCATTCTTATACTGACTTCTATGTCGAACAAGGAGCTGGGATTGACTCTATGGTCAGACCATTGGTTTGGATCTCCAAATCCACTCAGATAAAAAGTTTCCTTGATGTTGGTTGTGGGTTCGGCTTTGCAGTAGATTTTGCAGAAAGAATGTTATTGTGTAAAGGTGTTGGCGTCGAACCATCAAGATACGGACAGATTGGTGCTGCTTTACTTGGAAGGGAAATTTATAATGCCTACCTTGAAGAGGTGCAAGAATTACAAGATACCCGTTTTGATGTAATTATGGCATCAGAAGTAATTGAGCATGTACCAAAGCCCTATGAATTCATTTCATCATTAAAAACTCACTTGAATCCAGAAGGAATATTAATTCTTACGACACCAAATTCCAGATATATTAACGAACAAACCCCAATTGAAATATTGTTGGAGACTTTATATTTGGATTTTCATTTTATTCTCTTCTCCCCAAATAGCATAGAATTTATGCTGAGGCAATCTGGATTCAAAAATATCTTTGTTTTTCAAGAAGGTCACCGATTAGTAATCTTCGCTTCTGATTCGGAAAA
>DTPJ01000295.1 GCA_011334435.1 Candidatus Poribacteria bacterium
AATATCTTATAATTTATACCCTTTAATCAGTATACACTATCAAATATATTCAGTCAAAACATTTTCGCACTTGCCATATATCTATGGATATTGATATTATATATAAGGACATAATTTATTATCGGCTTTGCCAGAAAGGATTGAAATATGTATAGAGAATTACTGATTTTCGTTTCTTTATTTTTAATAATGTCGTTGTTTGTTTCAAAGACTTGTATGTCACAAAATCTTAATGGGACATTTGAACGGGGCATATTGAAACCTGATGGATGGTCACTTTCAAGCGGAACGGGTGCTTGGGAGAACGAAGGATATGAGGGCATACATAGCATAAGCGTCACCGGAACAGGCAGAGAAAGCGATTCTAATTATTGGAAATCCGATAACTATAAACTTTTGCCGAAGCAATCTTATCGGGTCAGTTTTATGGCAAGAGTTAGCCCAGGGGCAAGCGGAGGAACGATTGTTGCTGGGTCAAATGTAGCTAATCGTGATTTTTCTGTCGGCACACAATGGGAGAAAAGAAGTTTTATCTTTACCACACCTGCGGATACGTCTAACGCATTTATTAGGTTTGGTCAATGGCAAAAGAACGGCAAAGTTTGGTTTGACAATGTTGAGGTTAACCCTGTCGTCCCGACTTATAAAGTCAAAGATAATATAAGCCTTGGGACAGGTGAGCGAATAGAGAAAGGCATTTATTCATTTCGCCCAGATTTTGGCGGAGACAATGCTAATTCATCTCGTCCGCTTTTCTCGCATACCGCAGGATTTAATTCAAATCGTTGGCTTATTGATAGTGCATCAGAGATCATATATCGCCATCAGATTTCAGGATACCGACAAAAATCAGCATCAATTGGCGTTCAAATCGGGTATTATCTAAGTGGAAAATGTATTGTAGACGTAAGCATTGACAACAAAAATTGGCAGTCAATTGGCGAATTAACAGGGCTTGGTGGGAAGGAGTTTGACGTCCCTGAGACATTATTTCCCGCTGAAGAGATATTCGTAAGATTATACGGCTCATCGCTTGATGAAAAGCCAGCATATTTTCAAATATACGGATATTCTTATACCGCAAATCTTGATGGAACATCTATTCCAGACATGATCGGCGAAACATATTATTCTGAGGTGAATAAAATTAGCAAAAGCCTTGATGTCCAAATTTTGTCTCTCGGAGACCTTAAACCAAGCGGAAATAACTCTATTCTCCTTAAACTTGAAAATAAAGGTAGATCGCCTATTCGGCTTTCTGTTAGCTTATCGCTCAAAGGTCCTGAAAACGCAGAATTTACAACACAGGAGTTTTCAGTTAGACCCGAAGTTAGTCGCAATGTCAACATCAAATACGATATACGTAAATCTGGTGACTATGAACTATCCATATCAGCTAACACTCCTGAGAAAAATCCGCTTTATTTCGCAAAAACATTTTTCCGTGTCCCATTTTTATATTCTGCGGATTATGGATATTTGATCTCAGATAACAAGGAATGCTCCCTTTGGTGGGCAGAAGGCACTTATAAGATAAGCAAAGAGAGACCATCGCCGACTAAAAAGAATGAGAAGATCAGAATTAACTGTGCGAAAAACGAGTATGAACCATTCCAGATTGTTATAACTCCTAAGACAGATATAAAAAATATCGCGATACAGACCGAATCATTGGTTAATTCAAGTGGATATGCCATAACTGATATAAAAGTTTCGCTTGTAAAATATGTCTATATAAAAACTCCGACTGATAGGTTAGGGTCTATTGGCTATTATCCCGATCCGCTTCCTCCATATCAAACGCCTTTTTCAGTCAAAGCAGGCGAAAATCAGCCTATATGGGTGACAATATATGTCCCACCAGATGCACCCGCGGGAGATTATAAAGGAAAAATATCCATATTTAGTGGATCATGGCTACAAGAAGCAGAGGTCAACCTGCATGTTTGGGATTTTACCTTGCCAAAAGAAACTCATGTCCAATCAGCGTTTGGCTTTTCCCCATGGTTAGTGAAAAGGTATCATAATTTAGAGTCAGACGAGGAACTAAAAAAAGTTGTCCACGAATATTATAAAAATTTCGCAAGTCACCGAATATCGCCATATAATCCGACTGATCCTATACATGTCAAGTTTGATCCATCTGACCCTGACAATGTGAAAATAGATTTTTCGGACTTTGATAAGACTGCAAAACTCTATCTTGACGAGATGAAGTTTAACTCATTGCAAGTGCCTATCCAAGGTATGGGAGGAGGGACGTTCCATTCCCGTTATCTTGGCGAGATCGCAGGATATAAACAAGGGACACCTGAATACGAACGTATGTTTAAGAGCTATTTATCACAGATACAGGATCATTTAGAAGCCAATGGTTGGTTGGATAAAGCATATATCTATTGGTTTGACGAACCAGACCCAAAGGACTATGATTTTGTCAAAGAGGGCATGGATCTATTAAAACGAGCGGCGCCTAAAATGACGAGATTTCTCACTGAACAGCCTGAGCCTGAACTCTATGGAAGCGTTGATCTATGGTGTCCTGTAACATCGGAATATAATCACGAAAGGGCAGAAGAACGTAGGAAAGTCGGGGAACGTTTCTGGTGGTATATTTGCACAGGTCCAAAAGAGCCATACTGCACGCTTTTCATTGATCATTATGCAACTGAATTAAGAATTTGGCTATGGCAGACATGGAAATACAAAGTTGAGGGCATACTCGTATGGCAGAGCAATTATTGGACAAGCCCACTTGTATATCCAGAGCCGAAACTGCAAAATCCTTATGAAGATCCGATGAGCTATGTTTCTGGTTATGGCAATCCTGTCGGATATGTCGGTTATTGGGGCAATGGTGACGGAAGGTTTATATATCCGCCTGTCTCTGCTATGGAAGGGCAGAAATCGCTTTCAGGTCCCGTCAATTCTATTAGATGGGAAATGCTGAGAGAAGGGATTGAGGACTATGAGTATTTTTATATGTTAAATGATCTTGTCAATAAATTAAAAGGAACGGAAGAGGGCATGACCGCATCACCATTGATTGATGAAGCGATAGAATTCTTATCCGTCCCTGATGAAGTTACATCAAGCATGACAAGTTTCACAACCGATCCAAAACCGATATACACTCATAGGGAGAACCTTGCCCGTATGATTGAGGAACTGAAAAAACTTATGCCGAAGGAGTGATCAAAAGATAGTTAGGAAAGCTTTTAATAGGGGTTTGATGGAGTCATATCCCAAGCCTCTATGAATTTGACTTTGGTATCTCCACCATAACTGAAAAGCAAAACATTTTGACTATCCTTACGTGTCGGATAAACACGTCGCATTACAGCTTGACGGTTATTTGCGAATACCTCAACAACTGATCTATCTACAAAGATATGAAGGTTTAATGGCTCGTCTGACCTTAGTTCAAAAGGTCCGCCCTCTATTGACTTTGGTCCTTCTCCTAAGCCTGAATTTGTGGTATCAATCTTTATCTTTTTATCTGTTGAATCGTAAAAGATGACGGTCTGTTCTTCACCATCTGGCGAGCAAAAAACCTTGACGCCAAATTGGTCTGCACTATTGGGGATCATCTCTATATTCAATTCAAAGCTATTGCCATAAATATCTTTCATACACAATTCAGAGTCAGCTTTAATTGTGAAGTTATCAAGCCTTCTTGGGTTATAACGGAGTATAGAGAGTTCCTCAATTGGACACATTCGGAGGGTATTATCTTCACCTGACCATAACAGGCGGGGCAAACTCATAGTCCCAGACCAGCCTCTCGCTTTGAGGGTTTCATCTTTCAGTCCGTCAAATATCCAAGTCCATAAAATTCGTCGCCCTCTGTTATCTTCCAAAGTCTCTGGGGCAAAAAAGGCATTATCAACCCAACTCATCTTTTCGTGGAACTCAGGGTAGAATTGTTCATTTTTCCACTCGCCAACATAATAACGACAACCAAGCCTATGACTGATACATACCAATACGTGTTTATTTCCTAACTTAAAGAGATCGGGGCAAGAGACATCTTCGTTTATATCAACTCCCTGAATTCCATGAGCAAATAGATCGCCGACATATTCCCATTTGTCAAGTTCATTTGCTTTGAAGATGGCAGGTCTTGTTCCACCGAAAATAGCATAATAAGTATCATTTTCAAGCCAACCATGAGGGTCCCATGATGCATAAGGAGAACCGGGAGGCGGATTTGGGATAATTGGATTATTAGGAAGTTTTTTCCAGATATTTAAATCTTTATCTGAGCTTGTCGCGATACAGTTGCCCGCATTTACACCATGATATAGCATCGTAGCTTCGCCTTTTTTATTGACGAAGCAGTTTCCGCTAAATATGCCTACTTCTGGGCTATCTGGCGTAGGAGTTAAAGCAGGGGGATGATGTCGCCAATGCACTAAGTCAATGCTGGACACATGACCCCAACAATGACCGCCATGAGG
>DTPJ01000377.1 GCA_011334435.1 Candidatus Poribacteria bacterium
GCTAATATCCTTTAAGATAAATTCAAGCGGACAATTATATCGTTCGCATATTTCTTTAGTTTCCCGAAGGTCTTTTTCTACTTCCTCAGGCTTCCACGTGTCCCATGCTAAGAACGCGGGAGTCGGCTTACGGGAGAATACAAAATCTCTTCCAATGCGTTCAGCGCCTCTTTCAATATCAACCCACGGACTCATAGATATTTTCCTTACGCGTGGCAATTCTCTGATGATGTCAATCTTTTCGTCCAATGGCTCACAACAACCGTAATATCCCAAACCGAATCGCTCATACCATTTCTTTGCATAATTGATCTCATATTCTTTGTGCATTTTCGGTGAGACAGTGGAGAAAATCTGTGCCATTCCAGATGTCCAGAGGTCTTTTGCTCTGGGTCTTTTGGGGTCAAATCCGGGTGCAGGTAGTTCGTCTGTAAATGCACCGGTGCAATGAATCGTCTCTTGCCCATATCCAAGAAGCCCCTTTTCTTCTAACTGATCAAGCATACATAAATGGGCATCTGTAAGCCTTGAAATGATTTTGTGCATAAAATCTGGTCTATCAATCATATCTAAAATCATGTTATCAGGTGAACGCCATTGAACGATAATGTCCCAAGGAGCGAATCCTGGACAAGCCCCTTGAGTCCTTACTTCAAGGATACCATCAAATATTTCTTTAGCCCGTTCTTCTGCATTTTTCGTTGCTTCTTCGTTATAGGATATTTTAGGCATCTGAATCTTCATTATATCCTCTTCGGTCTTGAATTGATCTATGTAGCGATGACCGACAACTGAGTTACGAGGGTCTGTTACTGCTGTCTGTTCAACAACACCAACGCCAAAACCAGTGTTGCTGATAGACTTGTAAACATTGACATAAGGCATAACTACCATATCTGCCCGCATATGCTTCCATAGATACAATGTCCGACGAAGATGGACTTCAAAATGACGGCAAAAGCCATCTTCTGTCTGTAATGCTAACTCGCCGTTTACGTCCATCTCATGCCAAGGTATTTGATCTATCATAACCATCGGACGTATCGGTTTAAGACCGTTTAGTGCCTTCCATAAATTGATCGTTTCTTGCTGAACAGGAAGAGCTGCGATCTCAGCGACCTGCTTAGCTAACTCTCTTAAAATGCTATAATCTTTGTTGTTAAACATAGTTCCTAACATACTAAAAAGCAATAAAAAAACTTTTTAGTATATATCTCCTTTCATTATTTATCAGTTTGAACTTGGATTTTTCTGAACTTGGATTTTTCTGAACTTGGATTTTTCTGAACTTGGATTTTTCTGAACTTGGATTTTTCTTATGCAAGTCTACTTGATACAAGTTTACTTACCATGCTCTCATTCTGATTTTCTCTTTTGAAGCACCGTAGTATTTCGCCCTGAACCCCATGATTTATATTCTTTATGTCACCTTTTTATCTCTTTTTCACCTACTTTCTGTGATAGCTCTTAGTATATAGCTCTTAGTATAATATTTTAACCGCACTTTTTGATAGTTAGCTCATAAGGTTGTAAGCCCATATTGCAAAGCCTTTTCATAAGCTCATTACGTTCCTCAATGCCTTTTGCAACAAATTGGGCGCAACCGTCTCCTTGAGAACCGACGCCTTTTCCTCCCCATATCAAATCTTGAATATCTGGATGCGACAAAGTGCTATGCAATAAAGGTGCTGTAAGCTCTTCAGGACAAGCGGGAATTACATATCTATCAAAATTTCTCTGTGCTTCAATCATAAGCTTTCCAAGCTGTTCAGTATCGCCCTCTTCAATCGCTTTTTTTGCTTTGAATGCTATCTCACGATTAGCTTCCCCAAGTGCAAATCTCAGATTGTCTCTAATAGTTCCGCTTTTGTTAGTAAAGTAGTGATTGAGATCGGATAAAATCTTCCTTGTATTTTTCCCCTTTTTTAAGTCAACAATGACCATATAAATAGTGTTGGAAGGTTGTATTTCCTCAACATCCATATTATCACCGTCAAAAGTGAGAAAAACTGGCACACCACCATAAGCACATACTTGATCCATCCTTCCACATTCAGAACCAGTGAGTATTTCCCCCTTATAAGCATATTCCATCTCATCACGTTTGCTTAGACCTAAATTATATATGACATTGAACGCCCTCGCAGTTAAAACACATATTGCAGCAGAAGAGGATAAGCCTCTTTTCATAGGAAGGTTTATGGTATTGCTTATAGATAAGCCTTTGACCTTATGATCTTTCAGTATATAGTATGCTACACCTGCACAGTAACTGAAAAAACCGCCTTCTTTTGCAGATTTTAACAGTTCCTCTTCGTCCATTTTAAATTCCTGTGTCCCAATTTCCCTGCCATCAAAATTGCCCGATCTAATTATAAACATATCTGGATGAGGATTTACACTGGCATATATTCCTTGATCAGTTCCTATGGCGATACAATATCCGGGGACAATAGATTTATCATCGCGTCTATATCCACCTGCCCAATCAGAATGCTCACCGAACAGACACAATCTGCCGGGGACAAAGAGCTTTTTGATCTCTTCTTGCATAATTGAAGTTCTCCTATGAGTTATCAGCTTTGTAAAATATCTAAACGATTTTTGATAGCTGATATATGTTCGGGATTAGTGCCACAGCATCCGCCGACAATATTTGCACCTTGCTCTATTATTTGCATAATAATATCAGCAAAATTTTCTGGCGATAGCGAATATACGGTTTTATAATCATCATCAATGCGTGGAATTCCCGCATTCACCTCAAATATAAGTGGAAGTTTTGTCAATTCTCTAATAGTTTTCGCCAAAAAAGGCATTTCATTAACGAGGTCTCCGCAGTTAGAACCTAAAACATCAGCTCCGCCTTTTGTGAGTGATTCTACAATATCTGATACTGAATCACCCCAAGACGTCCTAAAATCATCAGGACGAGATGCAGGAGGGCGGGCAAATGTCATACTGCAAATTACAGGCAAAGATGTATTATCCTTCACTGCTTTTAGGGCAATGGTAGCTTCTGCAAGATTTGACATCGTTTCAATGATGATCGCATCTACTCCGCCTTCTGCCAATGCCTTTGCCTGTTCACTGAATACTTCATAGAAGACGTCCTCAGATAACGTGCCATAAGGGGGAAGTTGATCTTCCCATCCTGTCGGTCCTATATCACCGAAGACAAGCACGTCTTCACCAGCACATTCTCGGGCAATTTTTACGCCTGCGAGGTTTAACTCTCGGACACTATATTTGCTTTCTTTGCCTATTCTTGCCGAGTTAGCGCCAAAAGTATTTGTAAGTATTGCATCTGCCCCTACTTGGATATATGATTTATGGACATCTTTAACCTGCTCTGGATTAGTAATGTTCCACGAATCAGGAGTAACTCCTTTGCCTAACCCTCGCTTTTGTAGTTCTGTCCCCATAGCTCCATCGCAGATAATGATTTTTGATTTTATTGCTTGTTCAAATTGCATTCCAACCCCCACAATAAATCGTTAGCCTGCTATGCCGAGTAACTCAGCAGCCTTATGTATAGCAGAACCAGCGTCTCTTGCATAGCCATCAGCTTTAATTTTGTCTGCAAAATCCTGAGTGACTGGCGCTCCGCCGATCAAAACTTTGACTTTTTCTCTAAGACCTGCTTCTTCAAGACCCTCAATTATATCTTTCATAGATGTCATCGTAGTTGTGAGAAGGGCAGACATTGCAACTATATCTGCATTGTGTGTCCTTACCGCATCTGCAAATTTTTCTGACGAGACATCATTTCCAAGGTCAATTACATTAAAGCCTCCGCCAGAAAGCATATATTTAACAAGATTTTTGCCGATGTCGTGTAGATCGCCTTTAACCGTTCCAATAACGACTGTTCCTTTATAAGATGGTTTATCACTTGCCAAATAAGGTCTAAGTATATCC
This sequence comes from Candidatus Poribacteria bacterium, assembly GCA_011334435.1. GTDB lineage: Bacteria > Poribacteria > DTPJ01 > DTPJ01 > DTPJ01 > DTPJ01. Next base: position 3,922 of record DTPJ01000377.1, read on the forward strand.
AATCCGTTCTGCATAGCCCTTGCAGCTATCAACACGTCAGGAATATAGATTTCTCCCTCACTGAACTTATCGCCGATCACGGACATAGCGGAAACAAGACCATCATTTAATATTTCGCTTGCAGGAACATTATTAGCTAATGCATCTTTTATTATCTGCTCTGTTTGCGAAATTGCTTGCGCTCTTGAAAGCATACTTTTTACAAAGGACAATTTAAGGTCAGTCACAGATATTCTCCTTCCTTTTTATCTTCCTGTATGAAGATGGACAAAATTTTCCTAATGCTTCAAACCTCTAATATTGGAGTATACTACTAATTTGATAACCTTTGACCACAAAACTTTCAAACTTTTTTTCTCAAAACAAGTCATATTCTATCAAATAAAGATATAAACGTCAACGGTTTTATCTGAGCTGATTCACCCTCAGTTTTTAAAGGATATAAAAATGATATATGTTTGAATGATAAATATGTAAGAAACTCTTGAAAAATAAACAAAAAATGGCATACCTTTATAAGTATTTTCTATGTCTTTA
>DTPJ01000431.1 GCA_011334435.1 Candidatus Poribacteria bacterium
CGAAAGTGGGGAGCAGGAATCCATTCCTTTATCATAATTTTTCTGGATTCCCGTTTTCACGGGAATGACAAATATGGAGCATTTTCATTTTTATATGGCTTTCTAATCCTTATGATAATTGGACTTAACTGGTTTTCAGAATTCTCAGATGTAATATGTAAAGTTAGAAAATATCTAAAACTTGATAGGCATGGGTGAGATTTTTATATGCGAAAAATAAGTGTTTTCCAAATTGCAAATTTAATGCTTTTACTATTCTTTGTGATAAGTGCTTTTGGTCAATCCGATGCAAAACTCAAAGAGGCAACTGATTATTACTTAAAAAAGATACGTTCTCAACCTGACAACCTCGCACTTCACCGCGACCTTGTGGATACTTACAAAGAAAAAGGCATGATCAATATCCCGATTGATATATATAACAGGGCGGTTGCAAATAATCCTGATAATCCGATAGTTTATTATGTTCTTGGATACGCTTATCTCGCACAAGGTGATAAAGGCTCGCTTGATCTTGCTGAGAAAAATCTGAAAAAAGCTTTGGAACTCAAACCGAATTTTCCCGATGCAATATCTGCAATAGGTGACTACTATTTGATGATTGGCAATGAAGAGATGGCAATGGAAAAATGGCGAGAGGCGAGGAGATATAACGAAAAATTTGAGCCTGCGTATATTTCTATGGCGAGATATTATCGTTCAAAAAGGCAATATGATAAAGCGTTGATTGAGTATGAAGATGCAATAGCTTTGAAATCACCTCTAATTGGCAAAAGATATTTGGAATTAGGCGAAATGTTTATGGAGATGGGCAATCTTGATAAAGCAGAAGAGATGCTTATAAAGGCGAAAAATTATGAGCCTAAGATCGGTATAATATATTATAAACTTGGTCAGATATATGCTAAAAAAGGAAACAAAGATCAAGCGATAAGGTTTTACAGAGATGGAAGGAAGTATGATCCAAATAATGCACAGGTTGCCTATGATTTAGCTATGATATTTCTTGAAAAAAACGAGACAAAATATGCTCTATTAAGCATAGAAAGAGGGCTTACAGCGGAAAATATTGACCAGCAATTGACTAAGGAATTATTATCTCGCATTGATAAAGGCGTCGCACAGGGCATTGAATACCTAACTCAACTGGCAGATACATCATTGTCAAACAATTTCAACGTGCAATATTTTCTTGGAAAAGTGTATCTAAAACAAAAGAATGAAGATTTAGCTTTGAAATATTTTAAACGTGCATCGTCAATGCCAAATGCTAACGCAGATGTATTTTATCAATTAGGCTTGCTTTATGAAAAAAAACAACCGAAGTTGGCAAAAACAGAGCAGGAGAAAATCATTCAAAAACCTGAATCTCATAAAGAAAGCATTAATGTAATAAGACAGCCTGATGAGGTAAAGATAGAGCCGATCCAGCCGAAAAGTGATGAAGCACAGGACCAATATCGTAAAGCAGTAGAACTTGGATCGGAGGAGGTTAATCTGTTATTTAAAGTTGCCCAAGGTTATCTTGATGAAGGCAACGAAGACAAGTTCATAGAAGTAGCACAAAAAGCCCTGACAATTGACAATAATAATATAGATGCACATAAAAAACTCGCCGAAATATTCCAAAAAAGGGCGTTGAATTATAAAAAAGAAGGAAAATCGGACGAAGAGGAAAAAGCTATTAATGAAGCTATAAAACATTATGAACAAGTTGTGTTGCTTGAACCTACCGCTCAACGATGGTATAATCTCGGTCTTCTTTATGAATATGCGGGGAAAAGCAAGGCAATAAAAGCTGTTACCGCTTACGATCAAGCTATACAATTGAAGCCAGATTTCGCATTAGCATATTATCGGAGAGGAAATTTCAGACTGACATATAAAGTCGGCTCTGCAAAAGTGCTTATGTATAAGCCCGAAGTTGCAGTAGAAGACCTTAAAAAAGCGATTGAATATGATCCTAATCTTGCAGATGCCTATGTATCGTTAGGATTAGCATATAATCAGATGGATATGCCAGAACAAGCAACTGCTGAGTTTGAGAAGGCGATCAAAGCTGATCCTAATAATCTTAGGGCGCATATTTATCTTGCCCAAGATTATGCCCAAGCTGGCGACAATCAAAAAGCTCTTTTCCATCTATCAAAAGCTGTTGAGTTAGATAACAGTAATCCTCAAATACTTAAATCCTATGCTGGAATGCTACTTAAATACGGAAGTGAAGATGATGTTGATAAAGCACGTGATATTTTAGCTAAGGCTGTTCAAATGCTTCCAGATGACGCAGAAGTCAATATGAACTATGGCTATACTTTATATTTAGCAAGCAGATTTAACGAGGCTATCAAATATCTGAAAAAAGCCCTTGAAATTCAACCGAATTATGCTGAGGCAAACTATAATATAGGTTTAGCTTATAGCAGAATAGGTGAATATAAATTAGCAAGACAACATTGGGAGAAAGTTATAGAATTAGCCCCAGATACTCCGATGGCAACAAAAGCGGCGGATTTTGTTGACAAGATCAAAAAATCAGATTCAGGTAAACGTTAAAAATAATAATGAGAAATCGTCCTGCATTAAAAATCCTCATCCCATATTTAGCAGGCATTATCCTTGCGGATAGGTTTGATGTAAATCTCGTATTTCTTTGGCTATTCTCAGTTATATGTCTGCTAACCATCTTTTTTGTGTATAAAAAGAGATGGCTCTCTCTGTCAAGTGCCTTACTATTTGTATGTTTTATAATTCTTGGATTTATGAGATATGAAATAGATATGATCCCTCCACGCAACATTGATCGTGTCGTCTATCAAGATGTCGGCGTTTATGGCACAGTGATAAACTCTCAAAAGGAACGTAGCGGGGGATCGTCAATCCTCATAGATGCAGAAGTCTTTCCTCAGCATAACCCTTATATCCGTATGAAAAGCAAGATCACTATAAGGTCATGGACAGATGATTTATTGCCCGAGAGATACAGACAAGGAGATACAATCGGTCTTTATGGCAGGCTCACACAGGCAAGAAACGCGAGAAATCCCGGCGAATTTGATTATCGGAAATTTCTTCAAAGACAGGGAATTTTCGGCATAATTTATTTGAACGATGAAGAAATATATCAACTTGGGTCTGGCGGATCGGTTTTTCTGAGATGGATTGGTTCATTACGACAAAAGATTGGAGCTGTAATAACTGAATTATCATCAGATTATGAGGTAGAGTCAATATTCAGAAGCTTAATATTAGGAGAGGGCGGAGAAGTCCCAATTGATCTATATAGGGCATTCCAAAAGACTGGCACAACACACGTATTGGTAGTGTCTGGCGTGAATTTTGCCATACTTGCAGGTTGTGGATATTGGCTCTTTAATGCCATAAGAAAATATGTTTTAAGGATAGGAAAATATAAGATTTTATTAGAAAAAGAAATAATAACATATATCCCAGTATTTATAATTATCGTCATATATTTGTTTGTTGCCAATAGGGAATTCTCTGTTTTTAGGGCTTTTATATTCATAACGCTTCTCATATTGAGCGTCATAATCAACCGCGACAGGGATATATTTAATATCCTTGCGATAGCAGGTCTTATAATTCTGCTATTTATTCCGGGGGCATTTTGGAACGCGGGTTTTCAACTCTCGTTTGTGGCGGTAGCGTCAATTGCTTATTTAATGCCTTATCTTGATACTCAGCTTAAAAAGACTAAATGGTTCAGAGACATCAAAGAAAAGAAATGGCATATCAGAGGGTTATATTGGTTCATTCAAGGCATCGGCGTTTCTATAACTGCACAATTAGGGGCGGTTACTATAATCGCTTACACTTTTCACACTTTCTCACCCATTGGCTTCCTCGTAAACTCGCTAATATTTCCGTTGGTCTTCATTGTAACTCCGACCGCTTTTGCGTTGTGCTTCATAGGGCTAATTTTTTTGCCTTTCGCAAAACTATTTTCATGGACGATTAATATCCCTATCAAATTATTGATCCATATAGTCAGATGGTTTTCAGATCAAGTAGATTTTATAACGCTCAGATCATTTTCCTTAGCTTATGTTTTTCTCATCGCTGGTGTGATAATTTTTCTTGTCAATCTGCCAAAAATTTTCCGAAAAAGTCCATTATTCAATATTAAACCTGAGTATGAATCATATCTAAATTTGGATACCATACCAGATATAGTCAGATACGAGTTTAGCAATAGAGGAATAAAACTCTCCAAAAATGCAAAATTGATAGTCAAGAGATTTGGGAACAAATGGCTGATCACTGATAATCCATCGGATAACTGGTTTGACAAGCGTCAAGCATATATCGCTAAAAAAGGCAAAAATCATATCACATTTTACAGGCTCAATCAAAAACCATTGATATATAGCCTCGCTTTAATTTCGCTCTTTTGTTGGGCTATGGCGATTGAATATGACGGTCATGTCGCAAAA
>DTPJ01000221.1 GCA_011334435.1 Candidatus Poribacteria bacterium
TCATGTTACCTGATACAAAGGGACATTTCGGAATTTATGGTGGACGATTTGTTTCCGAAACGCTTATGTCTGCCCTTATTGAACTTGAATCTGCCTATTTGAAGATAAAAGACGATGCCAAATTCCAATCAGAATTAGATTATTATCTCAAAGACTACGCAGGCAGACCAAGCCCGTTATATTATGCCGAAAAATTGACAAAATATCTTGGCGGTGCAAAAATTTACATCAAAAGAGAAGACCTTAACCATACAGGCTCTCATAAGATTAATAATACTCTCGGTCAAGCACTTCTCGCTAAACACATGGGAAAAAAACGTATCATAGCGGAGACAGGGGCAGGTCAACACGGCGTAGCTACTGCGACGGTTTCTGCATTATTTGGCTTTAAGTGTGACGTCTATATGGGCGAGGAAGACACTATCAGACAGGCTTTAAATGTTTTTCGTATGGAGTTAATGGGCGCAAGAGTTATACCCGTTTTGTCAGGCACAAAGACACTCAAAGATGCCATTAATGAGGCGTTTCGTGACTGGGTTGCGAATGTCAAAGATACATATTATCTTATCGGCTCTGTTGTAGGGGCGCATCCTTATCCTATGATAGTTAGGGATTTTCAATCTGTTATCGGAAAAGAGATAAAAAGTCAGATATTTGAGAAAGAAGGAAAATTGCCAGATTATCTGATAGCTTGTGTCGGTGGTGGAAGCAACGCTATGGGGACATTTTATCCATTTGTAGAAGATAAAGATGTCAAATTTATCGGCGTTGAAGCAGGCGGATTAGGAATTGATACTATGAAACACGGGGCGTCTTTGTGTGCTGGTGAGATCGGCGTTCTTCATGGTATGATGACCTATATCTTACAAGATGAAAACGGTCAAATTATGCCTACACACTCAGTATCCGCAGGTCTGGATTATCCCGGAGTTGGACCCGAACATTCCTATTTTAAAGATATTGGCAGGGCAGAATACGTCTCAGTTACCGACGATGAAACATTAGAGGCTTTTAAATTGTTATCTATACAAGAAGGCATTATACCAGCACTTGAATCGGCACATGCTGTCGCTTATGCAGCAAAGTTAGCTCCGAAATTGGATAAATCATCTATAATTGTTATTTGCCTTTCTGGACGTGGCGACAAAGATGTTCAAACCGTATCTCAAATTATGAAAGTATAGTTGATCTTTCCGATTTTAATTAGTATAATTTAGATAGAGGGGGTAATTTATGAGGGTGTTAATATGAAAATACATATTATCGCTATAATTTTATTATGTTCTATCATTATATTTGCCTGTGGTTCTCGTAACTCAGTCGTAAAATTTGTCAAAGAGGGCGGACTTGAGACCAAAGGTCTTGTAAATCTCGCATTAGCCAGCAACGGTGCGACTGTATCAGTATCACAAGAAAACCCAGATCGTCCCGCTACTAATTTAATTGACGGAATAACATCATCGGAAAACTGGGACCAGGGCGGTGGATGGGAAGCTAAATATGATGGCTTTTATGCAAGAGGCGAATACATAGGTTATGGAGTTGAAGACCCCGAAGTCGTTATGGAACAAATGCGGAATCGCAATCGTGACGATGACTCAGAAAGTGATGTTAGCGACCCTGCGTGGCGAGGAATTCGCATTCAAACAAGATATGGCAACATTGATACCGCTATGGGTTGGGTAATTATAGAATTCCCAGAAGAAAAAACTGTTAATAGGGCAGTCATTTATACCGTTGATTCTCAAAAATATCCAGCAGATAAGTATGGCATTTCTGATCTTGCACTTCAATATTGGAACAGTTTTGCAAATAGTTGGGCTTCGGTTGATAGGATCGGAAAAGGCAAAGGTCAATCTGGAAATGCTATTCAGGACAATAAAAGCGGAGTAATTACGATCAGGTTTCAACCAGTTCAAACATCAAGAATGCGTTTGCTTATAAGATGGACTAATGACAGCAAAAGCGTCAGACGTGGATATTATCAATATACAATGGGAACTATCAGAATCGCAGAAATTGAAATATATGGCTATGAAAAAGTGGACACAACAGAAATAGAAAAGCAAAAAGTGATCACATCAATTCAAGATGCTAATGCTACCGCAGAAATTCAAGCAATTATTGAGAACTACATTGACGGATATAACAGCAAAAACTTGCAGATGGCGATGTCCAGTATTTCTCCCGAATACTCAAAAGATGGTGAAGGATATGAGGAATTGAGGAATAAGTTAGAATCAGCGTTTTCACAAAATCAAAACATCAAGGTTGAGATTCGCAATCCTAAAATCTCCATAAATGGTGACTCTGCAACTGCTGTCTATTCTTTTTTTGTCAAAGGTGCAACTGGTTCAAACTCTGGTAATCTTACCTTTGAACTATCCAAAAAATCTGGATACTGGAAGATAACTCGCATTTATGAAAAATCGTAATCACTGCCTGCTTCTTCTATTAAAAATTCCTCTAAATCTTCCTTTTCCAAAGGGAATATTATTGTCATTCCTGCGGAAGCAGGAATCCATATTGATAACAAGACATAATTTCGGACAATCTATTTTGAGTTATCTATTAAAATCCCTCTAAATCTTCCTTTTCTAAAGGGAGACTTTTTGATCTTTTCTATTGAGATTTCTTTATTTGCTCAACCATTGAGATTTTTCGCTTCGCTCAAAATGACGTTTATGCCCCTATGAAAAGCGCGTCATTCCTGCCCCTACTCCCTGCTTTCGCAGGGACAAGTTTCGCAGGGGTAAACTGCGGCAGGAATCCATTTGGATTATTTAAGGCTAAGTGCAATGGATAATGACGATATTGAATATGAAACTGTTGAATTCCCAATAGACGGGGTTCTTGATCTGCATACTTTCTCGCCAAAAGATGTAAAAGACCTTGTCGTCACTTATATTGACGAATGCCTAAAATTAGGTATAACTGACATTGAAATAATACACGGGAAAGGCAAAGGCGTCCTTAGAGAGATCGTCCATTCTATCCTTGATCGTCATCAAAATGTCATCTCATATAGCTTTGGGAAAACGTGGGGATCAACTTTGGTAAAACTTGGGATCAAACAATAAATTATGGATCAAAGAAAATCATATTACGATATACATAAAGCGGTAATAGTTTGTGATGCTCATTGTGACACTGTTGACAGGCTAATGAAAGACAAGACCGATTTAGGGACGAGATCAAAAAACGGACATGTGGACATCCCTCGTTTGATTGAGGGTGGAGTTGATGTTCAGGTTTTCGCCTCTTATGTAGGTGGTTCTAAAAAACCAAAGGGATATTATTTCAATCTGGCGAAGAGAAAATTAGATATTCTCCGAACACAGTTTGCCAAAAATTCCAAGACTATAAGTTTAGCATTAAAGCTTAGCGATGTTCAGAAAGCTAACCAATCCAATAAAATCTCCGCAATTTTAGCGATAGAAGGCGGACAGTCAATTGAAAATGACATCAATAATCTCCATATTTTCTATGATCTTGGTGTGCGGATTATGACTCTGACATGGAAAAGCACTGATTGGGCAGACGCTTCTCAGCAAAGCATGAAACATAACGGCTTAACTGATCTTGGTAAAAGAGTGGTTAAGGAAATGAACAAATTAAATATGATAATTGATGTGTCACATTCTGCGGATAAAACCGTCCTTGATGTTTTAAACGCCAGCAGTGATCCCGTAATAGCATCGCATTCCTGTGCCAGAGCATTATGTGATCACCCAAGAAATTTAAGCGACAGGCTTATAAAAGACATAGCTAATGCTGGTGGTGTGATATGCGTTAATTTCTATTCGCTCTTTTTAGATCAGAAGTTTAAGACTGATACCGATAAAAAACTGAAGCCTAAACCGCCAAGTTTCACTAAAATAATAGATCATATTGATCATATCGTCCAAGTTGGTGGGATTGATTGTGTAGGACTTGGATCGGATTTTGACGGCATGGATGCCCCTCCAAGTGGTCTTGAAGATGTTACAAAAATGCCAAAGATCACATCAGCTCTTTTGGAAAGGGGTTATCTTGATGAAGAGGTCGCACAAATAATGGGCGGGAACTTTCTCAGGGTTTTCGGGCAAGTTTGCGGAATATAGAATAACAATATTGCTGTCGTATCTTTAAGTTACTGATGATCGGACATTAAAAAGCTCTTAACTTCATTAGAGACCCTTCACTTCGTTCAGGGTGACATATAAATGTCATTTGACGCATAAATGTCATTTTGAGCAAATAGAGAAATCTCATTATGCAAGGGAGACTTTTATGGTTTCCCCCTTTGAAAAAGGGGGATAAAGGGCATACGCATTAAGTTAAGGACTTTTAACCCCGAAGGGGTGATATATTTATAGAAAACACATAAATAAAAAATCTTTTAGCTCCGTCAGGAGCGACA
>DTPJ01000491.1 GCA_011334435.1 Candidatus Poribacteria bacterium
AAATTCATAAGCCTTTGTTAAAAAAGTTGCCTTCATTTTATATCCCCTTAAAGTATTGGAAGATAATCTTTTATTTCTTCGGTAGTTACACGGATACGGTGTTTATTCCATTCTATTTTCTTGTTTTCTATGAGTTTATAAAAGATATGATCTCCAAGCGTTCTTCGGACAAGCTCGCTTTTTTCTGTAATAGTTATTGCTTCATATAGGCTTTCTGGAAGCGTTTCAATACCTTCTCTTATTCGCTCTTCTTCCGTCATTTCATAGATGTTTCTTTCTATAGGTTCACGTAGCTTATATCCTTTTTCTATTCCTTCAAGTCCAGCGGCAAGCATGACAGCGAAGGCAAGGTATGGATTACAGGCTGGGTCAGGTGAACGATACTCCATCCTTGTCGCTTTCTCGTGACCGGGCTTATACATCGGCACACGGACAAGATCAGACCTGTTTCTAACTGCCCAAGAGATATATACAGGTGCTTCGTAACCAGGGACAAGACGTTTATATGAGTTCACCCATTGATTAGTTATAAGTGTTATCTCTCTCGCGTGATGAAGAATTCCAGCTATAAATGATTTCGCAATATCAGACAGATGATATTTATCATTAGGGTCAAAGAAGGCATTTCTATCGCCTTTAAATAATGACTGGTGGGTGTGCATACCGCTACCATTTTCGCCAAAGATAGGTTTTGGCATAAATGTAGCATAAACTCCGTTTTTAAGTGCAACTTCTTTTACAACTAACCTATATGTCATAACATTATCAGCCATTGTTAGGGCATCGGTATATCTCATATCAATTTCGTGCTGGCTTGGTGCAACTTCGTGATGGCTATATTCTACGCCTATTCCCATTTTCTCCAATATCAGGACTGTCTCTCTGCGAAGATCAGTCGCTACATCAGAGGGTATGAGATCAAAATACCCGCCTTTATCAAGTGGATCGGTTGATTTATCATCTTTAAAATAAAAATACTCCAACTCGGGACCAATATAATATGTAAAACCTTTCTCTTGAGCCTTTTTTAACATATCTTTAAGCACTCTACGTGGGTCACCATCATAAGGTTTTCCGCCGGGTTCCATTATATCGCAGAACATCCTTGCAACTGCACCTTCTTCTTTTGGTCGCCAAGGTATAAGTTGAAAAGTGTTTGGATCGGGCAATGCCATCATATCGCTCTCATCAATTCTTGCAAATCCCTCAATTGATGATCCATCAAAGCCCATGCCGTCTTCAAGTGCGCCCTCAAGTTCCTCTATTGTGATAGCGAAACTTTTGAGAAATCCAAGAATGTCTGTAAACCAAAGCCAGATAAATTTTACATTGTGTTTTTTTGCCATTTCAATAACATATTGCTTATCTTTTTTCTCCATGTTCAACTTCTCCTTTTAAGATCGTCATACAAAATTGAAATCTAAAACCATTCTTATCTTTATTTAACCAATTACCAAAATTTAGATAATCTAAGCCAAATATTGAATATTGTCACTTATCCTCTTGTACTACAAAAACTAAAATAGAAGAATAAATGATAAATGTAATATTAATTATAAGCAATTTATTGATATTATTTCAATCTTTATTTTGTCTGAGGTTCAGATATGAGTTTAGAAACTCTTATTGTTATATAAAAACTTATGGTGAATCAGGAATGCGAAATTTGTTGATGAAATTTATAATTTGTGATAAGATAGTAATAGATAAAATCTTATTCTTAAAAGCAAAAAAGGAGCAAGATATGCACAATATAGGGATACAGTTTGTCGCAAAAGGGCAGATGGAATTCTTTGAAATCGGCGAACCACCTGATCCAAATCCAACACAGATATTGATCAGGACTTATTATTCGGGAATCACTAATGGGACAGAACGTCATGCACTAATGGGCGATTTCGGTTATGGCGGAGGATACCCCGGAAGACATGGCTATCAGCATGTTGGAGTTGTTGAGAAAGCAGGTAATTTAGTCAAAGAATTTAAAGAGGGAGACATAGTTTTTTATGGACATTATGTGGGTCATAGAGGTTGGAATATCGTTGATGTATCAACGCCGGGAGTTCATCTTTGCATGAAACTGCCATCAGATGTTGATCATGAGGCATGTGCTTTACTTGGTGTTATAGGGGTTGGCATGAGGCATGTCCGCAGAGTTCGAGTTTATCCTGCCCAAAACGTTCTTGTAGTAGGATTAGGTCCAATTGGTCAAGGGTCTGCCCAGTCCGCGAGAGCTTTTGGTGCTTATGTTACTGCCTTGGATATAAACCAAAAAAGATTGGACGTCGCAAAGGAACTTGGTGTTCAAAGATGTATAAACGTATCGGATAGCACATACATGGATCAGATAAAGGCTTATGCCCCTTATAATTGCATAATTGACGCAAGCGGATCGCCATCACTATTAGAAGATATTCACAAAAATCATTTATTAGCCCCCAGAGGTGTGATCGGGTTGCTCGCAGTTCGCGGCGAGATTACATTTCGCTGGGGAATGCTACATTTAATAGAGGCATCTATTGAGGTTTCATGCCATTTTGCACTTGACGATCTTGCTATTATAATGCACTTTTTGAGGCAAGGAATAATGAAAATAAGCCCAATGATAACACATAGAGTCCCAATAACCGATGCGCCTAATATTTATGGTATTATGAGAGATAATCCAAGTCAACTTTTAGGCGTCGTATTTGATTGGAGATGATAATAATGAAATTGGTTCAATATGGTGCTGGAAATATAGGACGTTCCCTTGTTGCACAGCTTTTTTCAAAAGCGGGTTATGAAGTTGTCTTTATTGACATAGATAAAGAAATAATTGACGCACTAAACAGAGAAAGACGCTATCTTATTCAGGTTAAAGATGTTCATTCTGAGAATATATGGGTTGAAAATGTCAGAGGTGTAGATGGTAGGGATGAGGAAGCTGTTATAAATGAGATCGCCACTGCTGATATAATGGCTACTGCGGTTGGTGCAAATGCCTTGAACTATATATATAAGACAATTGCAGAAGGCATAAAACGAAGAGAAAAACCATTAAATATAATAATATGCGAAAATCTTCGTCATATGTCAAAGATTTTCAGGCAAAATTTAGCTTTATATCTGCCAGAAGGCTTTCCGATAGATGAAAGAGTTGGTTTAGTTGAGACAGCAATTGGAAAAATGGTGCCGATCATGCCAGATGAATATAGAAAAAAAGACCCTTTGCTTGTCTGGGCAGAAGCATATAATACACTCTACGTGGCAAAAGATGGATTTATAGGAGATATTCCACAGATTGATGGAATAGTTGCCAGATCAAATTTTGATGCTTACGTTGATCAGAAATTGTTTGTCCATAATCTTGGACACGCAGTAACAGCATATATCGGATACCTTGTTGACCCAGAAAATATCTACATATGGAGTGCAATAGAAAACGAAATTGTCAGAGGTATTGCAGAATCTGCAATGTGGGAATCAGCACACGCGCTAATATCTGAGTATCCAAGCGAATTCAACGAATCAAATCAGCAGGTTTATATTGATGATCTAATTCAGAGATTTGGAAATGAACATCTCGGCGACACTATCTATCGTGTTGGAAGAGATGTAACGAGAAAATTAGGTTACAACGAAAGGCTTATCGGTGCTGCGAGGCTCGATCTGAAAAACCGTGTAACTCCAAGATATACTGCACTGGGAATCGCAGGTGCATTTATGTTTCGTGCCGTTGACGAAAAAGGTCAGATGTTTGAAAATGACAAAAAATTTATGGATGAACTAGATAAGCAAGGCTTGGATTATATGATCAATAAATACTGCGGACTTAACCAAAGCGAACATAAAGAATTGATCATACTAATTAAGCATGCTTACGCACTTTTAGACGCATGGGACAGCAACATTGCACATCATCTTCGCAGACAATAAGAGGTGATTGTAATGGACATCAGCGAACGGATAAAAAACCTTCGTGTGAACCTTAAAATGACGCAAACGCAATTGGCGAAAAATGCGGGATTGACCTCTGCTGCGATCTCTCAATTTGAAGCAGGAACAAGAAAACCGTCTTTTGACGCATTATCAAAACTTGCGAATGCCTTTAACGTTAGCACGGATTTTTTACTCGGAAAAAAGGAAGAAGATCAAAAGGAAATCCAAATAGCTGATGAGTATATTGAAATGATACGCAATATTATGAATTTCTCAGAAGAAAATAAACAATTGATGTTTGAATTTTATGAATTTGTCAAGAATAGGAATTCAAAAAGGGATTAAAAAGATCAATATGGGTCTTTTCTTTGAGATTTTTCACTTCGCTCAAAATGACATTTATGTGTCCTGACATTTATGTGTCCAAACGACGTTTATATGTCACTCTGAACGAAGTGAAGGGTCTCTCTAATAAGTATTG
>DTPJ01000729.1 GCA_011334435.1 Candidatus Poribacteria bacterium
AGTTATGACGCCAGTAGCAAATATAAGTTTATTTTCTGGACTTAAAGCGTCTATTTTGGGGTTTAGCTCTTTTAAGAGATAATAAGCTATAAATGCTCGCCCACCCATATAGCGACGATAAAAGGTCTCGTCAGGCTCTTCTGTATCTATTTTTCTGTTCGTAAGATCAACTCTGAGAATTTTACCATTGTATCCGTTTGGCATTTTTACCTCCCTATTATCCACCTGCTATCGGTGGAAAAATGCTAATTTTGTCGCCTTCTTTAAGCTCTGTTTGTTTATCGCATTGATTCCTGTTAAGCATAATTACATTGCTCATTTCCGAGGATATTTTTAGCTTTTCCAATAGATCGGCAACAGTTGATCCTTTTTTTATTGTGATAATAGATTGCTTTTTTTGTGACCCCGGAGGAAGTAATTTTGCTAAATTTGCATATAACTTAACTTCAACTTTCATATCATTCTGTCCTGTGGAAATCAGCGATTTGTGCATTAGTCACATCTATCAGATCAGTTCGCTTCATTCTAAGCGAGATAGTATGACTTCCGCAGTTAAAATATACGATCTCTTCTGATAATAGGGCATTATCCATATATACAGGCAGACCAAAAAGGTTGCCAAATGGCGGGACAGCACCGGGCAGACATCCAGTAAGTTCAAAAAGCTCTTCTTTTGTAGCAAATCGGACACGCCTTGCACCAAGCACCTTACGAAGTTTGTTATTGTCCAAAGGCACTGCCGCAGAGATGATCAGATGATAAAACTTGTCATTTGCCTTTACGATTATGGCTTTTGCACCTTGCGATAGGCTACTCCCTCTGGCGCCTGATGCCTCACTGCTTGTCGTCACAGGTTCATGGATTAATTTTTCAAACTCAATACCTTTTGATGTCAATAATTCAATGGCTTTTTTGGTAACTTCTGTCTCACCTTCTTGGATTTTAGGTTCATCCATTTTTTCTTTCCTTTTCTAACCTTAACCTTGCATCTTCAAACATGGGTTCAGCAAATTCAGTGTCCCATGTCCTTTCTTCAAAAGTCCTATTCTCAACCGTCTTCAAAAAACCTTTGAACTCATCATAATAAGAGCCGTATATATGAAAACTATCAGATATATCAACATATCTGCCGATCTTTATATCTTTGCCTATTTTTTCGCTTATTTTTTGGGCTATGAGTCTTTGTAAATCGGTCAATGCGAATATGTTCATAAAAGCTGCTTTGTATGCGTCTCTGGAACGCCAATGTGTGTTCATATTAAGCGTTAGATCATCATCTTCACCTGTGATCCTGCACCATATTCTCTGTAAACATGGCGCGTCATCTGCTGGAGGATCAACATCAACATTCCATGTTATCCCCTGCGCTCTGCGGGAATATGGCGTCTGTGACAGTTTTCTTACTATATAGGCAATCTGATCTATTTTCGCACTTTTACCGGGATAGCCAAACAAACGTTGATGGTATGTATAAAGCCATTTCCCCTCCTCTGGTTTGATCCAATGGTCATGGACGCCAAAGATAACCTCTTGACGATATATTTCAAGGTCTTCCAATCCGCCCGGAAAAGCTCTATGAATGCGTGGCTCTGACATTGGGTCTTCTATCTCCATAATCATTGTGCAATCTTTGCTCGGAGGGTCATCTTTTTTATCATATTCAGTTTTAATTTCAATACCATCTTTCCAAACTGCAATAACAGCTTTTTCCCATGCCTCTGGAATATTTTTGCCCCTGACAATGATAACTGGTATATTACTCATAAACTTAATCCTTATCCATCAAATTTATATCTTATGCCCTATAATCTATACTTTACTATGATACAATAACGAGATTCATAAGTCAATATCAAAACTTTTTCGCCAATCACGAACAAGTCCTGTATTTTTCATCATTTCCGTTGATCTGTCAGTGAAGATTTAGTAAAATTATCACTGATAATTGCTTGCAATGCCAATTTAATCGCTATTTTGTGGAATAAAAGTTTTTTATATTGATAAGCTCAAAAGATGACTAATAATATAACAATCAGAGCAATAATAATTGGTCTTATCCTTGTGATAATCAATGCCTATTGGATCGCAATATCAAGCGAATTATGGTATTCTGTGTTTACAGCGGTATCACTTTTCTTTAATACGATCTTCTGTCTATTCATTCTTATCCTCATAAACTTCCTAATAAAATATCTTATTCCTAAAAAAGCCTTCACTTGGCAGGAATTGGCGACAATGTATATTATGATGTGTATGGTGTCCACAATCTCAGGACATACTATGATGATGTATCTCGTCGGCGCACTTGCTCATCCATTCTGGTTTGCTACACCTGAAAATGAATGGCAATCGTTATTTTGGCAATATATCCCTAATTGGTTTACTGTAAGCGATAAAGCTATACTCACAGACTATTTTCAAGGTGAATCAACCTTTTATAATCTCCGATATATAAAGGCTTGGCTTGTGCCGATGTTGATGTGGAGTGGGTTTATCTTTGTTCTGTTCTCAACTCTGCTCTGCATAAACGTCGTGATCCGTCGGCGATGGATGGAAGAAGAAAGGCTTGCATATCCGTTAGCCCAACTACCTGTTGAGATGATGAATTCCTCGTCATTCTTTAAAAATAGGCTTCTTTGGCTTGGATTTAGTGTTTCTGGCACTATAACATTGATCAATGGATTAAATATATTAGTGCCAAATGTGCCTAGAATACCTGTGAAATTCCATGAAGTCGGTCATTACTTCACATCAAAGCCTTGGGACGCTATCGGCTGGACTTTAGTTGATTTTCACCCTTTTGTGATCGGTTTAGCTTATTTTATCCCACTTGATCTGTCGTTTTCGTGTTGGTTCTTTTATATTTTAACTAAGGTAGAAAAGATCATAGCCAGTTCAGTTGGCTGGCATAACATGTATCTTGATGAACGTTCCGTTAGCGCATGGGTGACTTTGGGACTGCTTACATTGTGGACTGGGAGAAAACATCTAATAAAGGTTGGAAAGCAACTATTTACTAATCAAGAAGACTCCATAAAAGAGCCGATAAAATATAGGACTGCGATCCTATTTATATTAGCTGGATTTTCCTTTATAGCTTTATTCTGTTATTTTGCAGGTATGTCGCTTTGGGCGATCGCCATGTTTTTCGGAGTATATATCGCTATGGCTCTTGGGATTACGAGGATACGTGCCGCTTTGGGAGCACCATATCATGAAGTTGTCTTCGTCAATCCTAGACAATTTATGACAGTAGTTTTAGGAAGCAGAAGGATAGGTCCCGCTAATTTGACGATCATGTCTTTTTTATATCCGTTTACTAGATGCCATAGATCACATCCAATGCCAAATCAGTTGGAATCGCTAAAAATAGCACAACAGGGAAATATGCTTAACAAGAGGCTTATCGGGGCGATGATAGGGTCTATCGGTGTAGGGGCGATAGCGTCCTTTTGGATATATTTAGTAATTGCCTATAAATACGGTGCTTCTGCTGAACTGCATGGTTGGCTTTCTGGATTTGGATGGGAGAGTTTTAATCCACTTCAATCATGGCTAAGCCATCCAACAAGCACAGACAAAACCGCTATCGCTTTTATGAGCGGAAACGCTTTATTTGTCCTGTTTCTAATGGCAATGCACAGGCGGTTTACGTGGTGGCAGTTTCACCCCGGCGGTTATGTGCTTTCTGGTGGCTCCTGGAGTGGAATGTTCTATATTTGGAACGCTATGTTAATAAGCTGGGCGATCAAATACATCATCTTGAAATACGGCGGGTTCAAAGCATACTCCAAAGGACGACCCTTCTTCTTTGGATTAGTGCTTGGGGATTATATAATCGGCTGTATGTGGAATATCTTAGGGCTGATATTCAACATGCCTGCTTATAGTATCTGGTAAAAAAGAGCATGGACATTATAATCCATGCCCTTCATCTTCAGCTATCTTCCTCACAGCATCTATAACAAAATTAACATCATCATCAGTATTGAATATTCCTAAACTTAACCTCACAGTTCCGTCTGGAAACGTTCCAATAGTTTTATGTGCAGATGGGGCGCAATGCAAACTTGCCCTACACAGAATATCAAATCTTTCTTCAAGATACAATGCAACTTCTGATGGAGAAAGTCCTTCAATATTGAAAGACACAACCCCAACGCGTTTTTCTGCGTCAAGATCGCCATACACCTTAACTTTTGGTATGCAAGACAAACCGTCAATCAATTTTTGTGTCAACTTGCATTCTTCTTTTCGGATATTCTCAATGCCTTTATTCATAACATATCTCACACCAGCACCTAATCCTGCTATTCCGACAATATTTAATGTTCCACTTTCAAACTTGTCTGGCAGAAAGTCTGGTTGATACTCCTCTTCTGATCTGCTTCCTGTTCCACCA
>DTPJ01000212.1 GCA_011334435.1 Candidatus Poribacteria bacterium
ATTAGTTGATAGGTGAATTTTCTTTTAAGATAAAACAATAAAGCATTGAGAATAGAAATCTTTTTCAATCAGGATTATACGTGAAAAATTCATTTATGTCAAGGCATGGAAAAGCTAACTTTTTCTTCGTTGATCTTGTTGTTGATCTGTATCTTCATCATTATCTTGATCTGTTTCTATATTGATCTTTCCATACTTTTCTTCGTATATGGCGATGTTGCCTTTTAGGGCTTTGAGAATGGCTTTCGCATGCTGAGGGCTTGTGATGATGCGGACATCCATAAAAGCATTTTTTCCTTCAGGCTGAAATTGTCCAAAATCAAACATAAATTCGTAGGGGGTATGACCTATTCTGACTATATTAGAATATATTGTTTTTATTCTTTCTATTTGTGTTTCTTTATCTTGCTCTTCCATACTTGCTCCTTATCACTTTTTTAATCTAACCCCAATTTATTAATCATTTTCATACTGATAAATCAATTCTATTAAAAGTCTCCCGATAATTCCGAGGCTTTTAGGACTACATTTGTCAATGGTATCGCCTAATGTATGCCAATACGGGTAATCAAAATCAATAATGTCAATACATGGGATACCTTTTTTGATCAATTGGATATGATCATCAACTATATTATAACCAATTTTATTATGAAACTCCTTGAAACCAAGTCTTTTTGCTAATTCCCAGACCTTCTTTACTATTTCTGGTGCATTCTCAAGCGAATTTTGTTCAATATATATATCTAAATTTTTGTCTCCTATCATGTCTAATAAGATGCCATACTCTGGAATCCATTCAGTCCTGATGTTCTGTGCAAAATATTTTGATCCGAGGAACATATCTTGGGTGCTTTTGCCATAGTCTTCACCATCAAATAGGACAATTATAACTCTGAATGGCGGTTTTTCTTTATAGAATGCTCTGGCAAGCTCAAGCAAGACAGCAACGCCAGAAGCCCCATCATTTGCACCGATAATAGGAATATTAAGTTTTTCTGGATTAGGGTCTCTATCTGCAAAGGGTCTTGTATCCCAATGGGCGCATAGCATCAACTTCTTTTTGGTCTCTGGTCCGAAGACAGCGATTATATTTGTCAGCTTTATGTCTTTTCCATTACCCTTGTATGTAAAATCTTGAAGTATGACGCTATTAGCATATTTCTTTAACTCAGAGGCTAAATAGTCTCTGGTCTTTTTATGTGATTCTGATCCGGGTGGACGAGGACCGAAGGCACATTGTTTTTTTAGGTATTCATAGGCTCTGTTTTCGTCAAAGGCAGGCTTTGCAGACGAGTTTGGAGAGAGAGTAAAAATTAAGCAGAAGATAAAGGAGATACTAAAAAAGGACTTGTAATATGGATTTGCTAACTTCATATTTCTCTTCTGCCTTCAATGGCTTTTCCAAGAGTTACCTCATCGGCATATTCTATATCACTGCCAATAGGGAGACCATAAGCTAATTGTGTTACCTTTATGCCCATAGGTTTAATTTTTCTTGAAAGGTATATTGCAGTTGCCTGTCCCTGAGCGTTAGGATTAGTTGCAATGACGATTTCGTTTACTTCTTGTGAGTTAATACGCTCAAAAAGCTCGTTTATTCTAAGATCTTCTGGATTTATGCCTTCAAGTGGAGACAAAGCACCCATTAAAACATGGTAAACACCTTTGAATATTCCCGCTTTCTCTATCGCTATAATATCATCTGTTTCCTCAACGACACAGATAGTCTTATGATCTCTTTTCACATCATCGCATATATGGCATGGGTCTCTATCTGCTATCCCTCCACAGATAGAGCAATAGACTATATGGTCTTTAACATCGGATATTAACTGCCCAAGCCTTTTTGTGTCTTCATCTTTCATTCTCAAAATATGCATCGCTATTCGTTGGGCAGTCTTAGGACCGATGCTTGGCAATTTTTGCAATTCCGATATTAACTTGGCTAATGGTTCTGGATAATATAGCATTATATTAATCCCGGTATTTTGAGACCACCAGTTAGTTTATTCATCTCAGCAGTCATAAGTTCCTGTGCCTTCCTAAGGGCTTCGTTTACTGCGGCTAATATAAGGTCTTGTAACATATCAACATCATTAGGGTCAACAACTTCTGGATCAATTCTTATGGATAATATCTGTTGCTGACCGTTTGCAGTAACAGTAACCACTCCACCACCGACAGTGGCTTCAACAGTGCGGTTAGCTAATTCCTCTTGGATTTCCATCATTTGTTTTTGCATTTTTTGTGCTTGTTTCATTATGTTGTCTAACTTCATTTTTCCCTCCACTTAGCAGTGATCAGTAATCAGTGATCAGTGATTTGTGATCACTTTTTTACATCAACTATTCTGCCATTAAATATATCAAGAACCATTTTTACTGTTTCATCTTGAAGCACATCCAATCTCATATCTCTTTGAGACGTTGGGATTTCATCTTTTTCTTCACTCTTTGATGTGTTATTTGATTGAATTGAAAATTTCATAGGTTTTCCCATTATCTCAGAAAGTGCATTTTCTAATATTTTTAAATTTGCAGGATCGCTTGTTTGCTCCCTATGCCATTTATATTTATTATCAAAGTCAATCGTAATTGTAGCATCATCAATTGACACGATGTAAGCTTCTTTCAAAACGGCGTGTAAAGCTGGCGGACACTTAGTTTTGATACTTTTCAAAATATCTATCCATTTCGCTTTTAGTGGGTCTTGCTTGTCTATCTCTATTATCTCGTTTTTCTCTTCAAAAGTCTCTATAGGTGTTGATATTTTATTGATTATCTCTGGTTTTTCAGCGGTTGGCTCTGGAATTCCTGAGTAGATTTTTGATTCTATATCCTCAAGCTTTACAAGTATCTTGTCTAATGGTATAACATCATCTTTTAGCCTTGCAAGTTTTATAAGGGCAAGTTCAAAGTTAAGCCTTTCATATCCAAGTTGCTTAATATCAGACTCTGTTTGGATAAGCAATTTAACTATCTTCATCAGACGTTCTGTTGATATGGATTTAGAAAACTCAGCTAACCTATTTAGCTTTGTTTCTGATGCATCAATAAGTGCGGGATTATTTTTATATACCAAAAGGTCACGGAAATATGTGACCAGTTTTTTAAGGCATTGAGGAAGATCAGCACCATAACTTGCAAGAGAATTTAATGTTTCAAGGCTTTTAACGCTATCCTGTTTTATTATGCTTTCCATCAAGTTATCCAGAAGACGATACGATCCTAACCCGAGAAACTCACTCACTTTATCTGTGTTTAACTCGCCATTGCTAAATGATAAAACCTGATCTAACATGCTTTCTGCATCTCTCAAAGCTCCATCTGCATTTTCTGCTATTAAGGACAGCGATTCATCATCAACTTGAATTTCATCTAATGCCAAAAGCTCTTTTAATCGCTTTACTATTTGACTTTGTGTCAACATACGGAAATCAAATCGCTGACAACGGGAAAGTATCGTCATAGGGATTTTATGAGGTTCTGTCGTTGCAAGTATAAATACTACATGGTGGGGTGGTTCTTCTAATGTTTTAAGCAAGGCGTTAAAGGCTTCAGGAGTAAGCATATGGGCTTCGTCTATGATATAGACCTTATATTCTACGGATACTGGGGCGAATTTGACATTTTCCCTTAATTCTCGTATCTCATCAATCCCACGATTTGATGCAGCATCAATCTCAATGATGTCTATTGACCGTCCAGAGGAGATTTCAATGCACGAATTACAAACGTTGCAAGGCTCTGAGTCGCTTCTATTTTTACAATTTATGGCTTTTGCAAATAATCTTGCGACGGTGGTTTTTCCAACACCTCTGGGTCCTGTAAACAGATAGGCATGGGCGATTCTATTAGATAGAATGGCATTTTGAAGTGTCTTTATGACATGTTCTTGACCCACAACGTTTGAGAATAGTTGAGGACGACCCCTTCTTGCTAGGACGACGTAAGGCATGATTTTGCTCTAACTCCATCTGCACAGGATAAACAAAAAATGAGGATTGAAAGATAGATGACAAACTCGTTGTTGTCTGTATTTTATATAAAATGGTCGTGCACCTAACTTTGACTTTCTTCCCCAAGCGATACTTATGTAGTTAGCTCCAGTCAGGCAACCCTACGGCACACTCTCCAGTAGCCTACCGCTGCTTCCTTCCGGACCTGACGGGGTTCAGCCCTTTCAAGTTGCGTAGGACCCAACCTTCATCGCCACTTGCATAAGCCAGCCTCAAAAAAGATAAGCCTCAGAAAAGGAATTCAGCCCTGCTGTAGCGGATTGCAGGTTCAGGGCACCGCTAGCTCCCCGCTTAGCACGACCATACATTATTTTAAACGCTTTTTTCTACAATCTCAATAGTTTTTTCTCTCAATAATGCTTTTTCTTTA
>DTPJ01000130.1 GCA_011334435.1 Candidatus Poribacteria bacterium
CTCCCTGCTCCCTGCTTTCGCAGGGACAAGTTTCGCAGGGGGAAACTGCAGCGGGAATCCAGAAAAGTTGTAATAAAGGAGTGGATTCCTGCTTCCGCAGGAATGACGTTTTGCTTTATCCTATTTATTGGTTTCATATAGCTTTTGGAATTGTCAGGTGTATTTTTACAATGTGTAAAAAAACTGAGGGTGAATCGGAATAACAATATTGACATTAGTAGTAAATTGTGTTACTATTTTAATGTTCGTAATACTATATCCGCTAAATTCAAAGATTAGGAGGGCAATTTATGCACATACCAGATGGTTTCTTAGCGATGAACACATGGATTCCGGCATGGGTGATCTCTGCAGGTGGGATCGCATATAGCTTGAAAAAGGCATCACAATTATTAAAAGATAAGATGATCCCATTGATGGGAGTGATGAGTGCTTTCATATTTGCAGCACAAATGTTAAATTTTCCTATTGCAGGTGGGACGTCCGGTCATCTATTAGGAGGAGTATTGGCAGCAGTTTTGTTAGGACCTTTTCCAGCAGCAATAGTCATCAGTGTAGTATTAACTGCACAATGCCTTATATTCCAAGATGGTGGAATAACCGCATTAGGGGCTAATATTTTCAATATGGCAATTATTGGTGCTATGGGAGGGTATCTTGTCTATTCGCTCATTCATAGACTAATAAAAAGTAAAGCAGGAATGATGATTGCAACTGCAATAGCCTCGTGGTTGTCTGTGGTCATTGCCGCTTCCGCCTGTGCTATTGAACTTGCAATATCTGGAACGTCGCCTTTAAGTATCGCATTTCCTGCTATGGCTGGCATACATGCGTTAATAGGTATAGGCGAAGCTGTTATCACATGCGTAGTTGTAGGGTTTGTCCTTGGAGTCCGCCCTGACTTGATTTATACGAAGGAGCAATTAGCATGAAAAGAAAAGACATCATTATAGGCATAGTTGTCTCATTGTTTCTGGCTGGTTTGATCTCCATATTCGCTTCTCCTTGGCCTGATGGATTAGAAAAAGTTGCAGAGGATAAAGGCTTTTTAGAAAAAGGCGAGGTAGAACCGCCGATCAAATCTCCTATCCCTGATTATACTTTTCCCGGGCTAAAAAACGAAAAACTCGCGACTTCTGTTGCAGGAATTTTGGGAACCGCAATTGTTTTTGTTTTAGGATATGGCGTATCCGCTTTGATAAAAAAGAAAAATCAAAATCAGTAAAGGAGTTCCGATCTATGAGATTTGTAACTATCATTATAGTCACAGTTGTCTTCTCAATAATATTTATCAGCATGTCTAATGCAGAGGAGAAGGCTAAACTTGACATAGGGGGGATCCTAGAAAGCGAATTCGGTTATATTACAAACGAAAATGATAGTGAAAGCGATTTTTATTTAGGCACAATGGAGTTGTCAATTGACCCTTCATTAGGCTCAAATGTCCTTGGACACTTATTAGTCCTATATGAATATGGAGAAAATGACGAAAATTTCGTTTTAGATGAGGGCGATGTTAGCCTGAAAATACCTTTTGTCAAAAATGTAGAATTTTCAACCTCACTTGGAAAATTAGTTATACCTTTTGGTGAGTTTAATTCTCATTTTGTAACAGACTCTTATGTTCTTGAAATGGGCGAAACAAAACAACATGCCTTCGGTCTGTCATTAAACCATGAGATAATTCAAATTTGTTCTACAATTTACAGAGATAGGCTATGTGTAGATGGAAGAAACAATTCCCAAGTTAACGCTTTTGCATTAAAACTTAAAGGTTCTGTTCCACAAAGTTTATTCGGTGAAAAAGCAAGTATCTCTTTGGGAGGCTCTTTCATAAGCAACATTGCGGGAACTGATGATCTTGCTAATAAGTTTATTGAGACCACATTGCTAAAAAGAGTTTCTGGACTTAATGGCTTTGTCAGCTTAAATGCTATGGGAGTTTTTCTTTCCGCCGAGACTATAATGGCATTAGATGATATTGAAACATCAGATGGCGAAGTCCAAAGACCTAAATCTATCAATATTGAATTAGGATATGCTTTGCCTAACATGCCTGTTGAAATTGCTGGCAAATATGAAAATCTCTCATATAGCGAAGATGCTAAAACGAAAAGGTTTGGCGGAGTATTATCTGTCGGTATTTTTAGTGATACAGCCAAAATAAACTTAGAAATGCTCAGAACAGATGAAGGAGATGCCAAATATACATCTATTACAGGTCAGTTAGCAATTGAATTTTAATTTGAAGATCAATTGTAGCCCAATCTTTTAGCAGTTATATGCTTATCCAATCTAAAAGGCTGGGCTACATTTTTGCACAAAGAAATTGGAGAAATTCTATTATTTTTTCAGTGGCTAAACAACTTTTGTAGCTAAATGACTTTATCGTTTCCGCATTTCAAAATATGCTTCCATACACGCTTCTGCATTTTCTATTGGAACATTTGGCGGAATATGGTTGCCGACTGCAAAGAAATATCCGGGGCAATTTCGTCCTAAATCAATGCAACGTTTGACTTCATTATAGACATCTTCCTTTGTGCCAAATGTGAGTATTCGGCAATCAGCGTTACCTATGATAACATGTGTTTGCCCGTATTTTTTGCAGATCATTTCAAGATCGGTCAATGGCTCAAAGATAAATCCTTCCGCACCAGCAGAGACTAAATCATCAACATATTCCGTATAATTTCCATCAGAAGTGAACAAAATCTTTTTGCCAGCGTCTTTGGCACAATCCCACATTTTTTTATAGTTTGGGAATACATATTTGCGATAGAACTCAGGCTTGAATATGCTTCCTTCCGTCCAGACCATATCATCGTGAGTGTGATAAATCTCAATATCAGTTTTAGCCCATGCTTGCACAAATACCATCAGATAATCAGTCCAACGATTAAGCACTTCGCCAAACCTATCGGGGTCTTGTCCGACAGCTAATAAAAGATTTTCCCAGCCGAAGGCAGCGATGGCAAAACTGACGACTGAATTATATGTTCCACCAGAAGTCACGTAATCCCCTTTGAGTGCGTTTTTGCACCATGCGCGATATTTTTCTGTTTGTTCTTCTAAATCAATTGGACCATATTCTTCTAACGGGTCAAGATTATAAATATCTTCAAGTTTATCATTAAACGGCGATGGTTTTGGCAATCGGTAATCTGATCCGTCTGCTTGGAAGATAGCATGTCCCATATCTGTCCATCTGCCACGATTCCAGCTTGGACCATCAACAGACCAAACGTAGTCAAAGTCTAAAAGTTCAGCCCAGCCAGCGTTTGGCTTATTGAGTTTCTTTTGGACATATTCCATCCATCTCGGATGTGTTATATATTGTGTATGTGGTATTTCATCAGGCATTTGTAAATTAAATGCAGCAATACCTCGCTCATAACTCATCTAAACATTCCTCCATATTTGTTATTGATTCCTCTATTCACCTGGTTTACAAAAATCACATTGGATATATCCTTTGGCAATTGCTTCTTCTTTACTCAAAGGCTTTATACCCAAGTATTTACACCTATATATATGGAATCTATCACCCGTCTCTGTGACATATACGGTGTTTCTTTCGTTTGACCAAATACATTTTTCGGCATTTTTAGCTTTTTCCTCATAATAGCTAAACAGTTCTTTATATTTAGAAGGAAAAGAACTATTGAATTTTCCATATCCTTGACGGACAATTTCTAAGTTCACAAATAAGCCATCAGTCGCCCTAAAGAGATAAAACAATTTTCTATTATATTTATCTATTTCGTCTCCGGGTTCTATTTCTGTATATACTTCCTCTCCTTTAAGTAGGTTTGTTATAAACATTTTCGCCTCCCAACCATAGTATTCTTGGGGTTTTTCAGGATGCACAGTTTCAGGAGTGTCTACACTCTTCAGTCTCACATGTTCAGATTTGCCATTCATTAAAAGATGAACAGTATCACCATCAACAATTCTTAATACCTTGTATTTTGGTCCTGAAAAATCAATTTTAGGCGATTCTGGATACTGCTTATGGTTTATATCGGTTTGACTTAAAACAACAAGGCTAAAAACAACTATAAGCAATAAAATTGCTGAGGTATAAGCTAATGAACTTACCTTCATTGTTGCACCCCTTTGCGAGCAGATTTTACCATCTCAACATCATACTGTCAATGAATAAGCTTAATACTTAATAGTTATTTTATATTAAAGCAAAAAATCAATCTGGTCAAGATATTTCCTAATAGTGCCTTATTTAAAAGCATTAGCAATGTTTCTGATTCACCCTCAGTTTTTAAAGGATATAAAAATGATATATGTTTGAATGATAAATATGTAAGAAACTCTTGAAAAATAAACAAAAAATGGCATACCTTTATAAGTATTTTCTATGTCTTTA
>DTPJ01000626.1 GCA_011334435.1 Candidatus Poribacteria bacterium
GTTTCTGGAAAAACCGTATTGTGGGTAAATCTTATCCAAATCGTCCATTATTTTATCACGAGTAACTTTGGCTATTATAGATGCAGATGCTATTGAGAGGCTTTTTTTGTCTCCGCTAATTATTGCTTGTTTGGGAAGGTCAATTTTAGGGCAAAACTGACCATCAATTAACAGATAATTTGGCTTGATGGGTGAATTTTTTACTGCTTGAATCATTGCTTCTAAAGAAGCCTGAAGGATATTTATTTGGTCTATTACTTTATTATCAACAACACCGATACCTATCGCTATCGCCTTATCTTTAATCTCCCAATACAGAGATTCCCTTTGAGATTTGCTAAGCTTTTTTGAATCGTCAACACCTAATATTGGAACATCATTATCAAGTATCACACAGCCAGCTACTACAGGACCTGCTAATGGTCCTCGTCCTGCTTCATCTATCCCTCCGATCAGTTTATATCCTTTTTTTGCCAAATCCTTTTCATAGGACAGCATCTCTTGAAGACGCTCTGACAAATTTAATTGTGATTCTATTAAGCGTTTAGCGAAATTACAAAGGTTTTTGGCACTTTTTCGCTCGTCTTTTTCTAAATATTGGATTATTTCTTGTAATTTTTCGTATTTACTGTCTTGAATAGATGGGATAAAGCAACCTTTGGGGAAAAGTTGCTTTATATAATCTCTGATCTGTGCGATAGATAAGTTTTGAAGGGTCACTGACGAATTTCCTTGATTCTTGAGGCTTTTCCGCTTTTGCTTCTGAGATAATATAACTTTGCTCGGCGGACTTTTCCTCTGGAAAGAACTTCAATGCTATCAATTATTGGCGAATGAAGCGGGAATGTTCTTTCAACACCTTCGCCGTAAGTAACACGACGGACTGTAAAGGTTTCGCTAAGTCCACCATGTTTTCTTGCAATGACAACGCCTTCAAAAGCCTGAATTCGTGTTTTATCGCCTTCTACAACTTTAACGTTGACTCGTATTCTATCCCCTACAGAAAACGGGGGAATATCACTTTTAAGTTGCTCCATTTCAACTGATCTTATTAAGTCCACGTCTCTAATCTCCTATTTCATTTCAATTTCATTTTTATTTTCATTCATATCCTAATGTTTTAAGAAATTCAATATCTTCATTGGATAATAGCTCTTTTTTCAAAAGGTCTAGTCGTTTTTTTAATGTGCGGGCAAGAGCTTGCTGTCTCTGCCAAGTTTTTATTTTTTTGGGATCACCGCTAAGCAAAACTTCTGGAACTCGCATTCCCCGATATTCAGCTGGTCTGGTATAATGCGGGCAATCCAATATTCCATCTGAAAAAGAATCGTCCTGAGCGGATTCATAGTTGCCGATTACGCCTGGGATCAGTCTAACTATCGCATCTATAAGCACTAATGCAGGGATTTCTCCACCAGAAAGCACATAATCGCCGATTGAAATCTCATCAGTGACAAGGCTTTCTCTAACTCTTTCATCAACACCTTTGTATCGCCCACAGATCATTATCAGATGTTCAGAAAGAGAAAGCTGTCGTGCCATCTCTTGATTGAACAATCTTCCCTGAGGCGTCAATAAGATGACTTTTCTATCATCAGTATTAGCATCAATAGCCTCAACCGCCTTAAATAATGGTTCGGGCTTTAGGAGCATACCTGCACCACCGCCATAGCAGTAATCGTCAACTGAACGATGTTTGTCATTAGTGTAATCGCGGAGATCGTGGACGACTATTTTCAATAATTCTCGTGTTATAGCTCGCGCAATTACACCATAACTGACTGCGTTGGCAATCATATCAGGGAATACGGTTATTACATCAATACGCATATTATTCTATGGTAGGGACAGGATATGTCCTATCCATTAGAATTAATAACTGCTTTCTGTTTTTCTCTCGGAACGAGGACCTTCAAGGATTTCCAAGACAGCCCTTTTTCGTTCCTTACTAGCGGCGGCGCTAACGACAATACGCATTGCTCGTGCTGTGCGACCATGCTTTCCGATTATTTTACCAAGATCATCTTCCGCTACACTTAGTTCTAATATGGTTGTTTTTTCACCCTCAACCTCATTTACACTAACTTTATCAGGATGATCAACAAGAGATTTTGCTAAATATTCTACAAGTGACTTCAGTGCCATTAGATTTCTGCCTCCTCGTTATCTGATTGTTCTGTCTTTTTAACCTTTTTAGATTGATTTTCTTCGTGAAATTTCTTTAATATTCCAGCTTTTGACAGAAGACTTTTAACTGTGTCCGTTGGCTGTGCGCCATTATTTAGCCACTTTAAAGCCTTTTCTTCATTTATTTGAATTTGTGCAGGTTCTGTCAATGGATCGTAATAGCCAATATCATCTATTGATACTCCCTGTCTGGGATCTTTTGTATTAGCTATTATTACCCTATAAAATGGTCTTTTTTTTCTACCGAACCTTTTAAGACGTATCGCTACCGGCAACGTTTCACCCCCTTCAAAGCTCTTTTAATTCATAAAGGGAAAGTTAAAGCGACGTTTAAATTTTTTACCTTTCTTTCCCGTATCTGTGAATTGTCTAATCATTCTATTCATCTGATCAAATTGTTTTAAGACTGCATTTACATCTTGAACTGTTGTCCCACTTCCTTTGGCAATTCTCAGCCTTCTACTACCATTTATAATACGTGGATTTTTCCTTTCTTGAACAGTCATAGACCTTATTATTGCTTCGGTCTGTTTTAATTTTGACTCATCTATTTGAAGATTATCAACGCCAGATAAACCTGGGATCATACCGACTAACTGCTCAATAGACCCCATCTTTTTGAGTTGTTGGAGTTGATCAAGGAAGTCGTCCAGATTTAGTCCGTGATGTTCAGAAATCTTTTTTTCAAGCTCTTTTGCTTTCTCTTCATCAATAGCTGCTTCTGCTTTCTCAATCAGGGTAAGAACATCGCCCATACCGAGAATTCTTGATGCCATGCGATCTGGGTGAAATTCTTCCAAAGCGTCTAATTTTTCTCCAACGCCAACAAGTTTTATCGGTTTTCCTGTTACCGCCTTGATAGATAAAGCTGCTCCGCCTCTTGCGTCACCGTCTAACTTTGTTAAAATAATTCCGTCAATATCCAAAGCATCGTTAAATTCTTTGGCAACATTTACCGCATCTTGACCTGTCATAGCATCTGCGACGAAAAGTATCTCGGTAGGCTTTATCTGACGTTTGATCTCTCTCATCTCGTTCATTAATTGCTCGTCAATATGAAGCCTTCCCGCAGTATCTATAATAACAGGGTCATTGCCATTTTTTCTAGCATGTTCTATCGCAGATTGACATATTTTAACAGGATTAACATTAGTCCCCATATCAAATACTGGCACATTTATACTAGAGCCAAGCACTTGCAATTGAGTTATAGCCGCGGGACGATAAATATCTGCTGCAACAAGCAATGGATTCCGCCCTTCTTTGAGAAATCGCCTTGCTAATTTTCCTGCTATGGTAGTCTTACCAGAGCCTTGAAGACCTGCTAAAACAATTGTTGTTATACCATCGGGAGACATATTTATCTTACTTGATGTGCTTCCCATAAGGTTTATCATCTCTTCATTGACAATTTTTATCACTTGCTGTGCTGGTGTTAGACTACGAAGCACTTCTTGTCCGATCGCTCTGGCTTTAAGATCCTCAGTGAATTTTCTGACAACTTTATAGTTTACATCTGCCTCTAAAAGGGCAACTCTTACCTCGCGAAGTGCCTCTTCTATGTCCGCTTCTGTAAGTTTTCCTTTTCCACGCAGTTTCTTAAAGGCTTCTTGTAATCTACTTGTTAATCCTTCAAACATATTTCATACCTTCCATTAGTTATTTAAAAAGTTCCTATTTTAAGGATAAGCCAAAATCGTAGTTTTTGTCAAGTATAAACATTAGGCTGGAGTCCAATTCAAGTTTTGTGTAGAAAGGTAGCCACAGAAGCACAAGAAAAAGTGATAAGTGAATAGCAATCAGTATAGGAATGATAAGTGAATAGCAATCAGTATAGGAATGATATTATATGAGAAATCAAGATACAGATAGTTAAAATATTACAATAAGATGTGTAAAAAACTGATGGGAGATCAGATAGTTTTCAAGATTATTCGGACATTCGTTCCTTGACCTTCAACGCTGTCTATTTGAATATCTGCATTATGGAGATCAAGAATCCGTTTGACATTAGTCAATCCAAGACCTGTCCCTCCTGATTTAGCAGAGAAAAAAGGATCATATACATGCCTTAAAACTTCCTCTGACATGCCGAAACCTGTATCTGAAACTTCAATTGCTATTTCATTATTGATTTCATTATGTTCATATTTAACAGTAATCATTCCACCTTCTGGCATAGCTTGCATA
>DTPJ01000723.1 GCA_011334435.1 Candidatus Poribacteria bacterium
CAAAGATGGAGACTTCAATGATGAGCCTGATACAAGTTATGTAGATAAGGGCGATGCAGTGCCTAATACTCCGAAAACGATAACTTGGGACGCAAGCACTAAATTGACCTCATTAGCAGATGGCAAGTATAAAATTGCAGTTATCATTGATGACAAAAAGAATGGAAAGATAGATTGGAACGATCCCGCAGTAAAGATAGATGAAGAAGTTAAAGACTTTACCTTAGATAAAACTCTATCAGTTACAGAAGTCACTGCTGATCCTGTGACATTTTCTCCAAATGGTGATGGTGTAAAAGACACTACAACGATATATTATACTCTTTCAGAAAGCCTTTCAAGCGTTTATTCAGAGGTTACAATAACAGTAGGCGAATCAGGCGGGACAAAGCAACTTACTCCGCCAGCTAAGCTTTCCGCAGGCACATTTGCAGGACGAAATTCTACCGTATGGGACGGCAAAGATGGCATTGGCAGATACGCAGAAGACGGCGATTATCAGGTCAAGATATTTGCAAAAGATAACGGCGGAAATGAGGTAGCTGTAACATATACCATAAAAGTTCGCACAAAATCACCCGATATATCATCAACAACGCCAGCTCAGGATAGCTTTAACGCAACATTGACCGAAGTTAAGGCGGTTCTAAAAGATAACAGCGGAGAAGGAATTGATCTGACACAATCAACGATAAAACTGCTTGATCCATCTAACGCAGATGTGTCTGGAACGCAATTAGATAATGGAACAGATACGATCAGATGGAAGCTATCAGTGACTTTGCCCGGCGATGGATCAAAAGATGGCAAATATACGATCGCAGTTAAAGCTGTTGACAAGTTAGGTAATACCAAAACAGCAACTTATACTTTCTTCTTTGATACCGTCTTTCCAAAAGTGACGTCAGTTACACCAGCAGATGGGGCGATCTTATTTGCTCCACCGACTAATATCACCTTTGTATTAAGCGATGGCAATGGAAGTGGAACTGATCTATTCAATACCGCAAAAAGCATAAAAGTAGATAATAGCTCAACAGGCGGAACTGCGATACATGATGGTGTTAGCACAATAATATTCACGCCATTTTCAACATTTACAAAGGGCTTCCATACAATAGAAATAACACCTATTGACTTAGCAGGAAATAAGCCAAATCAAGCTATAAAGTATCAATTCGGCTATTTTGAGAGTGCGAATGATGTCCTCCCTCAGATTACATCAACAACGCCAGCAGATAAATCATCAACAAATTCATTTACTAAGGTATCTGCAACACTTAAAGATAATAGCGGAAAAGGTTTAGACTTTGCTAATTCTACTA
The DNA here is from genome assembly GCA_011334435.1 of Candidatus Poribacteria bacterium. GTDB lineage: Bacteria > Poribacteria > DTPJ01 > DTPJ01 > DTPJ01 > DTPJ01. Next base: position 1,326 of record DTPJ01000723.1, read on the forward strand.
TCCGCTTAGAAAAAAGTGGAGTTCAGATAGCTGGCACTCAGACAGATGATAATCAACAGACGATAACATGGACTTTGGCAAACCCAATGGCAACCGATGGGACAGCGGATGGCACATATACGATTAAAGTAAAGGCTGTTGATAAAGCAGGTGGGACAACTCTTGCTAATTTTACTTTTCTTTATGATACAACCGTTCCAACTCTTACATCTATAACCCCAGCAGACGGAAGCGTTGTAGCAGTTGGATTGACAGAAATTGTTATGAAAGTGAGTGATGGATCAGGTAGCGGAATTGACTTTGTATCAAGTAAGGCATCAATGAAATTGAAAATAGGAACTAAGGAGATCGCCAATATTCTAAGGACCGATAACGGTATAGATACAATGACTTTCACTTTTCCTCCGTTAGAAGATGCTGGAAAATACACAATAGAAATAAGCCTGAAAGACAAAGCAGGTAATATAAATCCGATAATAAGGAAATTTGATTACGTAAGCACTACGTCAGATGTCTTACCAGAGATAACATCAGTAGACCCTGCGGATAAATCATTCAAAAATACCATTGTAAAAGTATCAGCACAATTGAAGGATAACAGCACAAAAGGTCTCAACCTTGATGCTTCTACTATAAGACTTTTAAATTCAAATAACGTTGAATTGCCCGGTTTTCAGACAAACGATAACAATAAGACGATATATTGGGAATTGACAAACCCATTGCCAACCGACGGGACAGCAGATGGGACTTATACGATAAAGGTTAAAGCAGTTGATAAAGCGGAAGGATTCAGAGAACAGACATTTACATTCTTATATGATACAAAAGTGCCTATCCTGACATCTATAACCCCAGCAGATGGAAGCGTTTTGACAACTCCATTAACAACGATAGTTATGAAGGTAAGCGATGGAAATGGTAGCGGAGTTGATTTTGCATCAAGCAGAGCGTCAATGACATTGAAAGTCGGGACAAAAATGATAACAAATATCCTTAAAACAGATAACGGCGTTGATACAATGACCTTTACCTTCCCAACCCTTGAAGATACTGGCAAATATACGATAGAAATCAGCTTGAAAGACAGGGCAGGCAATGTAAATCCAATAATGACAAAGTTTGACTATGTTGGGAAGTCGTCAGATGTGCTTCCAGAGGTATCATCAACCGATCCTGTTGATAAGTCATTTAAAAATATGATAACAAAAGTGACAGCAGTCCTTAAAGATAACAGCACAAAGGGATTGGATTTTGAGGCGTCAACTATACGTTTGTATAATCCAAATAATGTGTTAGTGTCTGGTTTCCAAACTGACGATGCAAGCAAGACAATAAATTGGGAACTGACAAATCCATTACCAACCGATGGGACAGCAGACGGGACATATACAATAAAAGTCAAGGCAGTTGACAAGACAGGGGCATTTAGAGAGCAAAGCTTTACGTTCCTGTATGATACGAAAGTGCCTACTTTGACATCTATAACCCCAGCAGACAATAGCGTAATAACTACTGCATTAAACGAAATAGTCGCAAAAGCCAGCGATGGAAATGGCAGTGGAATTGACTTTGCGTCAAGCAGGGCATCAATAAGACTAAAAATTGGGACAAAAGAGATAACTAATATCTTAAAAATAGACAATGGCATAGACACGATGACATTTACGTTCCCTGTCCTTGAAGATACAGGCAAATATACAATAGAGTTGACCCTAAAAGATAGGGCGGGCAATTCATATACATATATTTCAAGATTTGATTATGTTGGAAAGGCTTCAGATGTCCTTCCAGAGGTGACAGCGATAGACCCACCAGATAAGTCATTTAAAAACTCAGTCCTTAAAGCATCTGCGACGCTTAAAGATAACAGCGGAAAAGGTTTAGACCTTGATGCTTCTACAATAAAAATATTCAATCCTAATAACGTAGAGTTGGCAGGATTTCAGACAAATAACGGTGTGCAGACGATAAATTATGAATTGATAAACTCTCTACCAACTGATGGGACAGCAGACGGGACATACACGATAAAAGTTAAAGCAGTTGATAAAACAGGGGCATTTAGGGAACAGACGTTTACATTCCTATATGATACAAAAGTTCCAGTATTGACATCAATAACTCCCGTTAATGGTAGTGTGATAGCAACAGCGTTGACAGAGATCGTTGTTAAAGTTAATGATTACACAGGCGGGAGTGGGATTGACTTTGCGTCAAGCAGGGCATCTGCCAAATTGAAGATCGGCACCAGCGAAGTAACAATGTTAAGAATGGATAACGGATCGGATACTTTGACATTTAGCTTCCCCGCATTAGAGACGATAGGCAAATATAACTTTGAATTGCGTTTGAGAGACAGAGCAGGAAACGAAAGACTGATCACGACCACATTTGACTACGTTGCGAAGACTTCCGATGTCCTGCCAGAGATAACATCAGTTGACCCAGCAGATAGATCATTCAAGAATACAGTAACCAAAATTACCGCAATCATAAAAGACAATAGCGGAAAAGGCATTGATTTTGACCTTTCTAATATAAGCATATATGATCCTAAAAATGTTCAATTAGCAGGCTATCAAAGCAACGACGGAAAACAGACAATAAGCTATGAATTAGAAAAATTCCTGCCGGCAGATGGGACAGCAGACGGCACTTATACCATCAAAGTTAAGGCGGTTGACAAATCTGGTTCTGTTAGAGAGTATCTATCAACATTCGTATATGATACGCAGATACCGCAGATGACCTCAATTACGCCAGCAGATAGCACAATTTTGACTAATACAATATCTGAGATAGTAATCAAAGTCAGCGATGGAAGTGGTAGCGGAGTTGATTTCATATCAAGCAGGGCATCAATGAAACTGATGATCGGAGCTAAAACTATAACTAATATATCCAGACAAGATAACGGCGTGGATACTATGACCTTTGGGTTCGCACCATTAGAAGATTTTGGCAGATACATCGTTGAAATAAATATTAAAGATAGGGCAGGAAATAGTTTCACATATCAGACAAAGTTTGACTA
>DTPJ01000190.1 GCA_011334435.1 Candidatus Poribacteria bacterium
ACTAATATAAGAATGGCAAAAGCTATACCAAATCCAAGATCGGAGCTAATGGAGTTTGCATATACTTCTGATATTCCCATAAGATAAGAGCCAATTACTGCGCCGGGAAGATTGCCGATACCGCCGATCACCGCGGCAATAAACGCTTTCCATCCGGGCCATATACCCATATACGGAGATTGAACTGTGGTATAAGTCAGACCATAAAGCACCCCTGATGCACCTGCAAGCCCAGCACCAATCAAGAAAGTGAAACTAATCACACGATCAACATTTATGCCCATCAAGCTTGCTGTTGCCTTATCATAAGAGACAGCCCGCATTTTCCTGCCAATTGACGTGTAGTGAACCATATAAAATAAACCTGTCAATAATACTGATACAACTAAAAGATTGATCAGAAAAATATTGCTAACAGTTATGTTGTAATAGTCCGATATGGTGTATGTTTTTAGCGGTATAAGTTCTGGAAAGCTTCTATAATCAGGTCCGAAGACATAAGGCAAGGCACAAAAGTTTTCTAAAAAGAGCGATACTCCGATCGCAGTAATTAACGCGGAAAGTCGCGGTCGGTTTCTCAATGGTTTATAAGCGAGCTTTTCAACGATAACTCCAAGAGCAGAACACACAATCATTGATATTAGGACAACTATTGGGAAGGGGATTTGATATGCGTTTGAGGTAAAAAGTGCAACATATACGCCGATCATAAATATATCTGCATGGGCGAAGTTTATTAGCCTTATTATGCCATAAACCATGGTATAACCTAATGCAATAAGGGCGTAGACTGTGCCTAACTGAATTCCATTTATTAACTGCTGTATCAAATATTCCATATTCAGATTTCAAACATTAAACATCAATCAACAGGGCTTAAATCCAGTATCCAGTATCTACCCTATTCAAGATTACTATGTCGTTCCATCATCTCTTGTTGAGTTACACCAGTTTTATTCATTATCATAATAACAACTGTATCAAGAAGTATATATGCGGAAGCTTCAAATGCTGATTTAAGCGGTAAAACCCGTTTATCAGATTCGGGCAATAATACTAAATTATCACAGATTTTGCTAATGCTTGCTTCACCCTTTGCAGTTATAAGATAAACAGTTGCTTCTGCTTCTTTGGCTTTAGTAACTATATGATGAATTATCGGCGTTTCACCAGAACCAGAAATTGCAATAAGGAGATCACCTTTTTTTATAGCAGGGGTTGTTATATCACCTACAATAAGTGATTTAAGACCTAAGTGCATTAACCTTATAGCAAATGAGCGCGCAACGAGACCAGACCTACCAAGTCCTGTCACGAAAACACGTTCCGATGACAAGATTGTATCAACAAGTTTTTCTACTTTTTTCTCGTCAACTTGGATTAGAATAGAATTTATTTCATCTAATATTTTTGTTGAAATCCATTTGAAATCCATAATAGTTCCCTTGGTTTACTAAATATAAATATATTCAATATGTTACTTATTAAACTAAAGAATAGCAAATCTTTAACTAAATATCAAGATATATTATAATTGACATTATTTTCATTTTATATGATAATAATATTGTTTTAGTTTAAAGATTCTTATTGGCAATAACTAAAAATCATAAAAACCTGGGGAGAAAGAGATAATGCTAATAATTGGTGAGAAAATCAATACTACGAAGAAGTCAATTGACGCTGCTGTTTCTACAAGAAATGCTGAATTAATAAAAAATGAAGCCATTAATCAACTTTCTGCTGGCGCAGACGTCATAGACGTAAACACTGGAACAAGAATAAAGACCGAAGTAGATGATATGCAATGGCTCGTTACTACTATTCAGGAATCAACAGATTGTCGTTTATGTATTGATAGTCCTAACCCATCGGCGATAAAAGCAGGTCTTGAACTGTGCAAGCAAAAACCTATTGTCAATTCAATAACTGGCGAGAAAGACCGAATTGACGCCATAATGCCTATGGTCGTAGAATATGGCGCCAGTGTAGTAGCATTGACTATGGACGAAGCAGGAATGCCAAAAACTGGTGAAGATAGGCTTAGGATAGCAACCAAGATAATAGACCTGATAAAAGACTATAATGTTCCTATGGATGATATTTACTTTGACGCTTTGATACAGCCTGTTGGCTCAAATCCTGATCAAGGGTTGGCTGTTCTTGAAGGGATAAAATTGATAAGGCAGGCTTTCCCTGAGGCACATATCGTTTGTGGATTAAGCAACATATCCTATGGCTTACCAGAAAGAAAACTCCTAAATAGAACTTTCTTGCCAATGGCTATCAACGCGGGGCTTGACTCAGCTATAATGGACCCAACAGACAAAATGCTTATGGCATCTGTATTAGCATCATTAGCTTTACTCGGTCAAGACGAATATTGTTTGAATTACATCTCATCGTGGCGACAAGGAAAACTCACATTTTAACAATTAACAACTCGTTTATACGAAAAAGGAAGGAGAATAGATGATCCCTAAAATGATGTTTCTGACCAAAGGTATGGGGAAACACAAAGAGAAATTAACCAGTTTTGAGATGGCACTCAGATCGGCTGGAATAGCACAATACAACATTGTTAAAGTATCCAGTATACTTCCTCCGGCATGTAAAATAGTTTCAAGAGAAAGAGGACTGAAATATCTATCACCCGGAGAAGTGGTCTTTTGTGTTATGAGCGAAAATAGCACAAATGAACCGCATAGGCTATTAGCTTCATCTATCGGAATAGCAATTCCGAAAGAAAAAGAATCTTATGGTTATTTGTCAGAACATCATAGTTTTGGTCAAAAAGAGGAGGATGCTGGGGATTACGCAGAATCGCTTGCTGCACAAATGTTAGCTACAACTCTTGGCGTTGAATTTGATGAAAACGCAAGTTGGGACGAACAAAAAGAATATTATAGAATCTCCGATAAGATAGTTAAAACAGCTAATATAACTCAAACAGCGATTGGCGATAAAAATGGACTTTGGACAACTGTCATTGCTGCTGCTGTCCTTATCCCCGGCGCTGATTGATAAATTTGATACAATTAAAGTTTTTCCGCTTTTTATGGGAGAACTATATTCACTGGCTTTTATTAGAAAGTCTTAAAATGACAAATCTTAATTTACAAATAACATCAGAAATAGCTAAATATATCAAAGATGATATTATAGCTAAAATCCCTTCTGAAATAGATCAACTTATTCCTGAAAATGTGGATAAGTTGATCAACAACATTTATGTTTTAAGATATTATTGTTCCCAAAGGTCCTTGGATTTTGGCTTGATTAATAGACTTGATGACATAATTGAGACTTGTCAGGGATTATGGGAACTCCTTGATTCAAATACCAGCACTTTTATGTATTTAAGAGAAATGTATAAGATCAGAAGGCTTGATTTTTTCGCCAACTTGATCGGGCAATATGAGGAAACAACATCAGGGGAAGAATCATTTAGAGATTTTGTGTTAGAATCAATAGCAACATATTTGGGATGGAAGTCCGATACTATTTGGGTTGATGTTGCAAAGATAGACCATTATGCACCAATCAAAAATCATGTTAGAAAGCTGCGTTTGGAGATTTGGAAGTTGTTAGATGATATGCCAAAGAATGGTGATCAGATCGATCTGGCTAAGGCTATTGAGATTGGAGAAAAGATGGATTTCCTTTTAAATTTTATCGTAGGTGATGAAACTCAACCAGTAGGACAAGCCCTTTTTTTATCCACAATTTATGTTTTATTATTAAGGTTAAAACTTGATAGAACAATAAGCATTATTCAATCAATTGGGGAAGGTAAAAATAATGAAGAAAACCGCTGAATTAATAGAGACAATAATCATATATATCGCACTCATTTCGCTTATGCCTGTCCTCGTATGGTGGCATAAAGGCAATCTCCCACAGCAGAAACCTTATCTATTTTATCTTTTTATAATATTGTGCATAATGGGATATATCACATACAAAAGGATCAAAAGACTTAGAGCAGCATTTAAGGCGTCAAAAAATCAAAGCCAAAAGCCTCCATTCCCCCCATTTTTCGGCTGATATTCGGTTTATTTATTGCCATTTAAAAAGTGCTGTGTTATACTCTCTTATAGTTAAGATGAGAGAAATTTTCTTTTATTTTATAATGGTTATACTAATTTAAAAAGTGTTGTGCCAATTGAAATATTACATAGAGATGGTTGAAGGCTCTATGTCTATCGCGACTATAAAAGATGCGATTACCAATGTAACTTTTGAATTATCAGCAGGTATTAAATGTGATGGAGAATAGAAAATGGGGAAGAAATATGCTAATCCGCCGATAGTTGAGGCTATCTGTGAATTTTATATATCACCTGATTCAAAGTG
>DTPJ01000598.1 GCA_011334435.1 Candidatus Poribacteria bacterium
TGTCAGCGCTGATGAAGCGACCGATATCCGCATCATAAAACCGGGATTGGTAGAAATACAAACCTGTTGAGCGATCATATTCTTGGCCGGTGTAGGTGTTTTTGAATTGCGCAAAGAATGGAAGTTCAGGACCAATAACCTTTCCCTCAATAATCTTACCAAACGACAGATAATTGATGTATTGATAAACAGACCCATCTGCTCTGGTTATTAGCCTGGTTGAACCCAACTGGTCTGTATGAAAATAAAGCGTATCCTTTTCAATGAAGTTTGCCCGTGCCTGGCGAGGTCCAAAACTGATCTGAAGTTTGCCTTTTCCCTTCTTTTGCTCCTTCTGCTTTTGCTGGTTTTCAAAGAGCCTGCGATCCAGGTCGCTAATTGGTATTTTAGACCATCCCTAAACCCCTGTCAAGACTACGGCACCTGCTGAAAGTACTCTCGAAGCAAGTCCTCATCGTTGGCAATCCTTCGCTCATCCAAAATTTCTCCTTCTTGGTCCATTACCGCAATTTGACAAAATCGCCTGTGCAAATCCACTCCCATGTAGTATACTTTCATTTGGGCCGCCTTTCTTTTGGTTCTTTGCCGGAAATTATACCCCGGCTTCTCGGGGGCCCCAACTTTTTCATAATATCAGTCTCATAAATCTACTTTATCCTTTCAAGAATTGCATGGCCATTTTTTCTATTATTTGCATCATAGTATTTATATATCATTTTACTTATTTCATTAGGATTAACCTTTGTTGCTATAAGACTATCGTCTGCAAAAAAATCACTCCAATAGATACCAGCATTATTAATCTTTAAGACACCATATCTGTATCCACCTACTTTTGTAATAGCAATAAAATAAAAATTATCCTTTTCTCCATTATAATACCAACTTCGGTAATCAAAAATATATTTTTGTACCATAACTGAAGCAGGCCCATTTGAAGCAATCGTCTCCAGTGTCTTTTTATCCATTCCGGAAAAGGCGAAATAAGATCCTGTTTTTTCATGTTGTTCATATATGCTTATTGCCAAAGGTACGGCTTCTTCTAAAATTCGTTCCTTTTGTAAACTAGGGCTAGAATGATTTATACAACTAGCAAACAATATGCTGTTTAATATGAATAGAATAAGTTTGTACACCTTCGCCTCCTATTCACTGAACAAGCTAAAATCACCTAAATATTTATTAAATTCTGATATCCTTTCGGGATAGTTTGCTTTATAAGCATTCATATCAGTTAAAGATGATGATATTGCTCTAGGATCAATACGGTCAATCCAGTGATAAATACTTTCTAAATTAGCCCATTTTTTTTCGGCTGTTAAGGCAAGTGCTTCCGTATGTTTCATCCCATAATTATTATATAAAAATGCATGAGTTGCTTCATGAAATAATATAATTGAGTTTGATGTAGCATCCTTTGGAAGATATAAAGTATTTGTCTTCCAATCATAGAAAGCATCAATAGCGCCATATTTATCAGGATATATTTTAACATTTACCGATGATAATATAGCGACAATTTTATCATCATATTTCCAAGGTGTTCTATCCGCTATTTTTCCCATTCGGTCTATCGTTTCGTTAAACGATGTAAGCGCATCTGTATTTTCCTTAGATGCTATTGGAGTAGCATCAGCGCGTGCTCGCCACATATCAATAGTATTTTTCACATAAGAATATGCTTCGTTAAATAGGCCCTTTGCCTGACTGGAAATTCTAGCTTGAAAACTTTGAGTGCTGGCAAATAATCCTCCAACCAATCCTCCCACACATGCCGCCATTGCATCTGGGTTGTTTGAAGCTGCAGCTTGATATATTCCAACGCCTGTCATTATTATGCCTATTACAATGTTGGAGCTTGAAACGCCGGCCATTACGGCCCCTTGAACAAATGCGCTCATGATTTCCTGCCCAGTTGCTCCAGCAATTGCAGCGTGTATAGCAGAAATTGCACCAGCAACAAGCATACCCAAAAGCAGACCTAGAGCCGGTCCTCCAATAATTGTTCCAACCACAAAAGCAACCGCTATTACAATAGCTTCTACGAATGCTACAAGGAAAGATACTATTGCATTATGACCCGTCGGGTCGGTGAACTTGAAGGGATTGTTGTTAACATAGGTGTATCTATTAAATGTCTGGCCGTCCGCTGGCTGAGGGATGACAGTGTCCGCGCTGATGAAGCGACCGATATCCGCATCGTAGAACCGGGATTGGTAGAAATATAATCCGGTTGATTTGTCATATTCCTGACCTGTATAGGAATTCTTGAAAGCGGCCCAGGTTGGGAGTTCGGGTCCGATGATCTCGCCTTCAAGAATCTTTCCAAAAGGCATGTAGTTCAAATACTGATACGGGGTGCCATCTTCTCTGGTCACCAGCCTTGTTGAGCCAAGCTGGTCAGTATGGAAATACAATGTATCCCGCTCCAGGACATTGGCGCTCGCGGTTCTTGGTCCAAAAGCGAGATGAATCTTGCCTCTCCACTTCTCCTTCTGCTTCCCTGCTTTCTCCTGTTTGTCAAAGAACCGTTTATCTATCTCACTAATCGGTATTTTACCTTTCCCATAAAGGTTTGTCAAGATGCGTTGCAAGTTCTTTGCAATGAGCCGATCATCAACCGGGTTTGTCCCATCCAGAAGCAAGATAGGATAAGGCGAAAATTCAATCAGGCAAACCAGGCAAACCACCACGAGCACAACGCTTTTAATGGGGTGTTTTTTGAAGCCGGAAGAACGAAAACCTCTGGTGCTTACGAGCACAACGATGAACAACGGCAGGCCAAAGATCACAAACATCCCGATCAGAATTTCCTTTGGAGAGGCGTAGGCAACATTGTCCCCAAGCGTTAAACAGCCTAAGCCCTTGGCAGTTGAGAAGTCATTTACCTTTTCATAAATGGATGCTACTCTCCGACCCCCGGCGAGAAAGCTTGTAAATTTTCAAAGAACAATTACTAAAAGCAAATCTACAAATTCTTCTGTTTAAAGTTTAGCTCTAAGCCCATTGACTTTTTATATTTTGCAAATTCAGTTATGTAAAAATAAGCACCAATTGCAAGAGAAATATGATAAGGATAGTAAATTAATAAGGGCCACGTTATAGCATTACTAATAATAACTATTGTAATTAAAAACATGGAATCTACAGTTAAGCAACAAATGGCAAATAATGCCCATATTTTAAGCATATTTTTAATATTATTGAGCAGTTTAAGTTTATTTAGCAATAAGCTAATTGGCAAATAGATAAATAAAATAGAAATTGGAAACAAGATAGTAGGAATAATAAGGATACCCGCTATACATACAATATCACAATCGCCACTGTTATTAACAAATTCATTTAATGAGATGAAGGGTAAATAAAATGATAGAAATATTTTTATAACACTCATTAATATTGCTTTCGGTGAATAGCTTAATACATTATAAATATTGGTTTTCATTATTTGCCCCCCGTAACATTTTCTGTCCAGATAAATGTTTGGTATGATTGAGCTCCTGTTGTAGGAGCAATAAAATAATAACTTATATGCAATGAGGGAATGGTTATATGATAAAGGGCAGAACCAATATTAGTAACATTAGATATCTGAAAAGTAGCTACCCCCTCAGGATTTATTTTAATCATAACATCGAACCCGCCTAACTGGTAAGGCATTATGGATCTTGTTGAGAGCGCATCCTTAAGTCCGGTAACAAAATGACCTTTAATCCCAAACTGATATGGTTTATTATAATAGATAGTTTTCCCTGGTTCCCACTGAGAAAATGCTTCTCTTCTTGCTTGGTTTATAAAATCAAATTTCTTTAATTTATCAATCATTGGATTAGGTTCTTTAATAACATAGGATTGATCTATGTCTGGTATTAAATTCTTTATCCAATCGCGAAGTATTTGATTCATATTTTCGGGCTTAGCACTTCCACCTTCGCCTAACGGAATTTCTATATTTCCAGGACTATAGGAAACATTCTTAGCTAGGTCATTTGGGGCATCTTGAGAGTTGAATGATGGAGATAGAAATCCTCCAATCTGCATTCCAATAACAGAGCCCAACCAATTTTCAACCCCTTCCCTTCCTTGACTAGCCGCAATACCAAATGATGCTACAAATAATAATTGCCATGGAACGCCAAGTAGGATCAGACCTGCTCCTGTATCGCACCCAATTTCTTGGACACTATTTAAGCGCATTTTTTCATCCTTTCTAAAGGACTAGCACATTTTGCCAATCCTGTCAAGTAGTTTTCCCGTGCCTGTTTTGGGCAGAGAAATCCCAGCCTCTCAATGCGCCACTCCTGATTATATAGCTTAACGAACTTATCTACGGCAACTCTCAA
>DTPJ01000093.1 GCA_011334435.1 Candidatus Poribacteria bacterium
AAGTACTATTTCTGTGCCATGGATATTACATTGAATAGATGCTAATGGATTATCCATGACGTATTTTACTCCTACTGCGGCAGCAAAATGATAGATGACGTCAACCTTGCGCACTATTCTTTCTGTCAAGTATCGGTCAAGAATACTACCTTGCACAAATGTAAATCTTTCGTTTCTCAGAAGATGTTTTATGTTATTATAATTTCCAGTTGAAAGATTATCTATCACATAGACATTATTGCCTCTTCTCAATAACCCTTCTGCCAAATGAGAACCGATGAATCCAGCACCACCTGTTATTAAGGCATTCATACCTATCCCCTCATCAATAAAATAACAATATCTAATTGTTTTATTCTTTTACTATGTACTTGCTACTTTGATCTAAAATTATGTCCAAATTATCCTTATAACATTCAACTTTTGATAGTTTTATACCAAAAATAGCCATACCCGCAAAAAAGCACACAGCAATAATAATACTAACCAAAGAATCAAGAATCGCTACAATAATTCCCAAGCTACTAGATAAGATACCAACACCATATAACGATAAGACAGCATATTTCTCATTACCATTAAAAATTTTTACTAATCGGTGTGAACAATGATCCCTGCCACCCTGCCATGGCATTTTCTTGTGTGCAAGCCTAAGGATCGTAACAAGTGTTGTATCAAAAATAGGCACTCCTAGTAAAAGAACCGATGAAAGAAGCTTTAAAGTAATGGAAGAATTATGTCGCCATTCGCTTAGTATAACTAATGAAGCAAGCATATAGCCTATAAATAGGCTTCCACAGTCACCCATAAATATCTTTGCAGGATTAAAGTTATATCTCAAAAATCCCAAGCAACCACCAATTAGTGCTATACACATCAAAGCTGGTGTTATTTGACCATTTATTAGAGAAAGCCCAAATATTCCCGATGCAGAAATTATAGCAATCCCACTAGAAAGACCATCCATATTGTCTAAAAGGTTTAGAGCATTTGTCAGCCCGACTATCCAAAAAACAGTTAAAAGGACATCTAACCAAATATAAGGCATAATTTTACTGACTATGCCAAAGCCAATCAACACTAAAGCAACTGCAACCTGAACAATAAGCTTTATTGCAGGATATGTCCCAAAAATGTCGTCAAGAAAGCCAAGTATAAATATCACTAACCCGCCTAAAAGCAGAACTATTATTTCTTTTTGTAATTCAGTCATCAACAACGTGGCAACCACGAAGCTTAGAAATATAGCTATCCCTCCCATTAAGGCGATTGGTTGATCTTTCCAGCGATCCTCTTTTGGCTTATTAATAAAGCCATACTTTATGGCGATCCGCCTAACAACAGGAATCATTAAAAGCGAAAGTAATAAGGATAGGAAAAAGATAATAATATAGTTCATTTTACTCCATTTTTTGTGCAAACAACAAATCTAGGTAAAGATGCTCTATATCAGCGCACAACCTTTCCTTAGTATAATTGGCACTGACAAATTCACGTCCTCGCTTTCCAAATTGCTTTCTCTTTTCAGCATCTTCAAGCAAATCAACTATTGCATCCGCAAATTTCTCTTCGTCACCAGATGGAACAAGTATTCCGGTCTGACCATCAAGGACAATATCAGGAACTCCACCAACTGCCGTTGAAACTACTGCTTTGCCAGAAGCCATTGCCTCTATTAACGTAACTGGTGTTCCTTCATTCAGCGACGAAAGAACTACAAGATCTATATCCGCATATATAGTTGGCATATCGTAGCGCCAGCCAAGAAATATAACTTTATCCTGAATTTCAAGGCTGATTGCGAGTTCCCTCATCTCAGATTCAAGCTCTCCGCCACCAACTATAACGAACTTAACATTAGCAATCCTCTCTGAAACTTTCTTTGCCGATTTTAGGAACATTACATGATTCTTTATAGCTGTCAATCTTCCTACGATGCCAACTAACAAAATATCTTCTGGAATATTTAATTCTCTACGAAGTTCTCCTTTATGGATTTCTGCGTTTAGAAACTGTGTCAAATCAAAGCCCAATGGAATAATGGCAAACTTATTCGGTTTTGCTATTTTGATGTCATAACAAAGCTCTTTGAATTGAAGCGGACTTATTACAATTATTTTATCAGTAAACTTAGCAAGAATACGCTCAACAAATATGAAAAACTTTGTTTTTATTGGTCCGAAATAGCTATGTAAAACATGACCATGAAAAGTATGGACTTTACATGGAACACCTGCTAATATAGCAGAAATTCTTCCAAGTGTCCCCGCTTTAGCAGTATGAGTATGGACTATATCTGGTTTTTCTTTCTTGATGAATCTTATAAGCTTCCATAAAGTGGTGAAATCATTTTTCCAGCTAATTTCACGACCAAGTTCTGGGATAATGATCGGATTAACGCCATATTGTTCTGCAAGGTAGGACATGTCGCCCTCACCCTCTCCTATAATACCAGTTACCAATATAGACTCAAATCTCCCTTTATCTAATCCCGAAGTTAGAAGTATAGAGTTTATGGATGCTCCACCAATATTTAATCTAGCGATTATTCTGATAACTTTTATATTTGATTTTTGATTCACTAGCATCTAATTTTTTCTGATTAATCAATAAATTCTCTGTGCCACATCTCAAGCATCATTAAAGCCCACAAAAGAGAGCCATGAGCTTTTTGCCCTGTATCATGCTCTTGAGCGATTTGATATAGCTTCTTAGGATTAAAATAACCTCGCTGTAAGGCTCTTATTTAAAAAACAGTATCATAAAGCAATGATTTTAACTTGCCACGAAACCAACTATCTATGGGTATTGAAAACCCTCTTTTTCTTCGAATCAATATATCATCTGGCAGGACCTCTTTTAATGCTTTTTTTAATATGTATTTGTGTATTCTCCCACGCAATTTATAATTTGATGGAAGTTTAGCAGAAAATTCCATTAAATGATAATCCAAGAACGGTGAACGTGCTTCCAGAGAATTCATCATACTGGTTATGTCAACCTTAACCATTAAATCATAAGGGAGACATAGATTTACATTAACAGACATAGCAGAATCTACAACGTCCAATCCCTGCGTTTGACAGAATAGTTTTTCTACCAAATTTTCAGATTCAAAAACATTTACTTTGGCGATAAATTCTGGAGAATAAAAACTGGATTTAAGGTCTACATTGATGAATCTCATCCAAGCTATATATCGCTTATGAATTGGCATATTAGCAAATTCACAGAACCGCTTAATGTTGCTAACGTTCGATCTTGCATCCGCAGTTCCTGGCAAAAGGAAAATACCTCCTTCTATTATTTTCCTTATCGTAGTAGGAATCTTCTGATATATAGACGCCATTTTATGTGCAAAATATCTTTCGTAACCAGCAAAATTCTCATCTCCACCGTCACCATTTAGAGCCACTCTGACATATTTACTTGTCTCAAATGAAACGTAAAATGTAGGAATAACTGAGCTATCAGCATAAGGTTCACCATAGTGTCTAACAAGCTTAGGTAGAATATCTAATGCTTCTGGATGAACTATAAATTCGTGATGGTTTGTATTAAATTTCTGTGCAACCATACGGGCATAATCAAGCTCATTATAAGCAGATTCTTCAAATCCTATAGAGAAAGTATTAATAGGCTTGTCAGACAATTGGCTCATTAATGCTACAATAGCACTGGAATCAATCCCTCCGCTGAGAAAAGCGCCCAGTGGAACGTCGCTAATCATCCTCAATTTAACAGCTTCTTTTAGCAGTTCCACAATATGTTCACAAGCATCTTCCTCTGATATCGTCAATTTCGGTAAATATTCTAGATTCCAATACTGCTCTATCTTAATCTTCCCATCTTGCAGAACGAGATATGATGCTTTTGGCAGCTTTTTTATACCCTTAAATGCTGTAAACGGAGCAGGAATATAGCCATAGGATAAATATAAGTCTATTGCCTGATGATCTACCTCTTTAGGAACCCAAGATAGCTTAAAAAACGCTTGTAATTCTGAAGCAAACAGAAATTTTCCATTTAACTCCGCATAAAATAGTGGCTTTTTACCAACACGGTCTCTTGCAAGCATCAAACTTCTATGTCGCGTGTCCCATATTGCAAATGCAAACATTCCGCGTAGATACTTAACACATTCCTCTCCGTATCGCTCGTAGCAATGAACTATGACTTCCGTATCAGTATTGGTAGAAAAACGATGTCCAACACCTTCTAATTGTTTTCTAAGTATTTGAAAGTTATATATTTCACCATTAAAGACGATCCAGATGCTCTTATCTTCATTTGAAATAGGCTGATGTCCTGTGGAAAGGTCTATGATGCTCAATCGTCTATGTCC
>DTPJ01000234.1 GCA_011334435.1 Candidatus Poribacteria bacterium
ATGTCCTTTCTGTTTTTTTTCTACGGTGAGTGGTAGCCGCGGTTTTTTTATAGGTGGAATCCGGTCAAGGAGTTGTTGGGTTTCGGGCTCAACCTCACTGGATTTAACGTGGTGAATTATTTTGCGCGCCACCTCGACAATCTGCTCATCGGCAGGTTTCTGGGCTCATCCGAGCTTGGCGTTTACAGCCTGGCTTACAGGATAATGCTTTTCCCTCTCCAAAACGTTTCGGGAGTTATAGGTCGTGTTATGTTCCCAGCGTTATCCGTTGTCCAGGAAGATAAAGCAAAGGTTAGAGACGTGTATATAAGATCGACGAGGCTGATAGCCTTTGTAACGTTCCCGATCTCTGTAGTATTGTTGGTCCTTGCCCCGCAATTTGTAAGGATAGTTTTCGGCGAAAAGTGGGAGCGCGTTATCTTCATAATCCAAATCCTTTCTGCCGTAGGGCTTATTCAGTCAATTGCGACAACCGTTGGATGGATTTATCAGTCTCAAGGCAGAACAGACATCATGTTCAAATGGGGGATATTTGCCACAACTTCAGCAGCGGTCTCATTCGCCATTGGGTTAAAATGGAATATTGAAGGAGTAGCGGTGGCCTATGCGATATGCTCATTCCTACTTTTATACCCCAGTCTTGCGATACCTTTTCGGCTGATCGGATTAAAGTTCCGGGGGTATATTATGCGTCTAGGATCAACAATCATCGCGACAATCCTCATGGGAATGGTAGGTATAACAACGAGGGTAATATTGGAGAAATTCGTCAAGTGGGGAGACTATCCAATTCTTTTCGCGACACTCCCGCTGTGTGCCGTAAGCTATTTTCTTACGATTGCACTGCTTGATAAAATGTTGATTAATGATTGTATCCGAGCAATGAAGGCATTGTGGGTTAAGATGGAATAGATGGATCTTAACATGAAAAGTGTTATTCATTACAAAGCAGGGCCGTATCTACCATTAACAGAGAACTGGATTTATACGCAAATAATAAATCATAAGATATTTTTACCCATCGTATATTGCCATGGGCTTGAAAACATAGATTATTTTCCAATAAAAAAACTACGGGCTTTTGGTAAATCGAATAAACAAAGCAATCCTTGGACCATGCTTAATAAGGCCATGAATCGACTTTTCAAATATAACCCATTTATCGGCGAAGCAATGAAGAAAGACAAGCCAGATATTTTACATGCTCACTTTGGGGGTTCAGGATACCTATTATTAAAGCATAAGAAGGATTATGGAATACCATTAGTGACTTCTTTTTACGGTGTAGACGTAAGCAAGCTTATTAACATAAGGCCAGTTTGGAAAAGAAGGTATAAAGTTCTATTTGAGCAGGGAGACCTATTTCTCGCAGAAGGAACTCGCATGCGAGAAAAACTTATTGCCCTCGGCTGCCCTGAGGAGAAGGCTAAATTACATAGAATAGGAATTGATGTAAAAAGAATTCGATTCATGGAAAGGAAGCCAAGAGAGGACGGAGTGGTATGCTTATTGATAGCAGCACGTTTCTGTCCCAAAAAGGGCATTCCATATGCGCTTGAGGCAATAAATCTCTTATCAGAAAGAAGAAAGACATGTAAACTGCAACTGACCATAATCGGAGATTCATCAAGAAACAAAAGAGACAAATACGAAAAGAATTTAATATTAAACATTCTTAATAAGATTGAGGGTAAAGTAAAGATAAAAATGTTGGGATACCAGCCATATCCGGTATTTATAGAGGAATTATATAAGAATCACATTTTTATTTCTCCGAGCATTACTGCAGATGACGGGGATGACGAAGGTGGAGCGCCAGTCTCCCTCATCGAAGCATCTTCATCAGGGATGACTATCTTAAGTACGTTCCATTGTGATATACCTGAAATTGTGTTAGATGGCCAAAGCGGTTATTTAGTACCGGAAAAAGATGTCGATGCACTTGCATCAAGGCTCGAGCAGCTAATCACGACACCAGACTTATGGAGAAAGATGGGCAAAGCAGGCAGGAAACATGTTGAGAAATACCATGATGCGGAAAAGCAAGCACAACAACTAGAGGAGCTCTATCTCAGTTTATTGTAAATTAGAAAATGCTTGTGAAGAATGAATGAGAGTAAATATTATGATTGCGGCAAAAATTATTAAACCTAAAAGCCACAAGGGTAGGCATAAGATGCTGATAATCCTTTTTTCGATTTTCATCTTAGTTATCTGTATCGCAACGCGTATTACATATTTTGGGCCGCTTGAGCTACGTCCAGATGATATATTGCTGGGAATTCTTGTGGTCATTACGATTATTATGCAAATAAAAGAACGCATAAACGAATTACCACCTGCAAAACCGATGGCTGGGTTGTTTCTTCTTTTAATGGTGCTTTGCCTATCAGTTTTTGTTAATACTATTTCTGCTCGAAGTGACTACTCGCTAGATGGTATTGTTCACGAAGTGGCCAGAATCGCCAAATACACTCTAATCTTTTATATATTTTGGTTTGCAGGGAAGCATATTGGGATAAGAAAACAACTGGAAAATGCATTTTTACTTTCTGCGCTGGCGGTTGTAGCGATTGGCTTTATGCAAGTATTTAATCTATTTGGGATCAATAGGTTGACGGAACTTTACTATAAGCCCGAATACTCCGGAAAGATAACAATTTCTCCTGAGGCACGATTAATGGGTATTCAAAGAATCCCTTCAACTTTTTTTAACCCGAACACCTTAGGCTTATTTTTCTTAATCCCCTTGGCTCTTTCTTTCGCTAGGGTACTTGCCAGAAAGAAAATATTTGATGTCATCCTAGCAGTAATTTTTTTTGCTGGGATAATGGTGACGCAATCGAGAACCGCCATTCTTTGTTCTATTAACCTTTTGTTGGCTGCTATTTTAATTGAGCGGAAAAGATCAGTTGGGATGAGAAGAAGGAATATATTAATTGCGTTTATTATAGGTCTAATTCTATTGATTACCGCAAATTATCTTACAAGTAGCTTAAACTTGTTGCGTGCAAAGGACGTAGGAATTCAAACAGGCTCTATTAAGGTTAGGGCTGATATTCTCAAAGTGTATGCCGAACAAACGATTAATAATGCCCCACTTTTCGGGTTTAGCCCCATTTTTACACCACAAAGGGCCCTAGATAACGAATACCTCTATGTTCTATATTTTACTGGTTTTGTAGGGCTTGCTGCTTATCTGTTATTCCTTTACTTACTTTATTCCTCTATACCAAAAAAATCGGATACTCTTAACGTCGCTGTATCCTCTGTTTTCCTTGCTTATCTTTTTGCTAACACAACCATGACGACTTTTTATTCAGAGAAGTTATTTTCAATTTTCCTTATGTTGATGGGATTAGCTATATCAAATGATTCAATCGAAACCATTGAGCTTCAATGCAAACAGATACCAGTTAAGGCTCACAAGGGGGTTTAGAAGATGAGAGTGCTTGTGAACCCTTTGGCATCAAAGACAGGTGGAGGGACAACTTATCTAGAAAATTTTCTACAGTATATTCAGGAAAAAGATACTGGCATTGAATTCACTATACTGCTTTCTTCAGTATATCATAGAAATTTCATTGATCAAGATTATACGAGATTCAAGAAATGGATAGTGCGGATGCCTAGACCCGCAATCCTTCGAATTGCTTGGGAGCAATTTGTATTACCAATATTGTTACTACGCTCAAAATACGATGTTATTTTTAATTTATCTGATTTTACTCCAATTATTATGAGGAAAAAGGATGTCGTTCTTGTGCGTAACACAAATATATATTTTGATGATTTTTCAGGCATTCAGGCACATAGTTTTCAACGTTTGAAGACATACGCGCAGAAAATACTTGCTAATCTCTCAATACTAAAAGCAAAATGGAGAATATTCCCTTCCTTATCGATGTATGAGCTTGTTAATAATTCTATACATGGCAAGATTAACAGGAACTACTCAATAATCCACTATGGCGTCTCAAGGGATCTATTTAATGAGAGTATTATTAAGGAAGACAATTATAGGGAAAGGTGCGAAAGATATATATTGTATGTTTCAAATTTCGCAGAACATAAAAATCATAAAAGACTTATCGAAGCTTTCAGGATGGTAAAGAAAAGAAAGGAAAAGATAAAACTCATTTTGATAGGGGATATACCAAAAGCTAAAATGATAAAGAAGAGGTTAATAAACAGATTGGAAAAACGATGGTCGGTGGCGGGAAGGATGGACTCAGAGGAAGGTATAGAATTTTTAGGGCATATAGATAAATCGAGATTGCCTGAGTTTTATAGCAGGGCAGAAATATTTGTATTCCCATCGATTAGGGAAAGTTTCGG
>DTPJ01000862.1 GCA_011334435.1 Candidatus Poribacteria bacterium
GATCTTAGGCGTATTATCACTGCTCTTCGCATCCACAACGATTATTTCTCTACTATATCCACTTGGAACCTTAGCCCTTAACAAACTAAGTAACGTATAACCTATAGTTCTCCCATTATTCTTTGAGAGTACGATCACACTAAACATAAACATACGCCTCAAAGCATCACTAACATAAACTAAACATATAGGTCAGACATTTCACTCAATAACTTCTAAAATGAAATTCCTATACTTCGGTGCTAAATTGTTCCAATCAAAAAGCTTAGCCCTTTCATACGCCATAGAGCCTAGCCTCTCCCTAAGATCTTTATTGGAGTATAATTCAACAATGGCATCGGCCATCCCCTCCACATCATCTAAATTAACATAAAACGCAGCATCCCCCAAAGCACTCAAAGCACCAGGAGACTTCTCAGCTAAAATAGCCTTACCAGCAGCCATATATTCAAAATACTTCATGCGTTCAGCATAGTAAACTATTGGATGCCGACTTGTTGGAGCCATAATAATATCTGCTGCTGAAAACATGCTTTGGCGCAAGAAACTAGCATAATTGGGAAAAGCACCTATAATAACAACTTTATTCGCGATATCTTTGAGCAAAGAAATTGTATAAACATCTACCCTTGGAGTCTGAAGTACAAGTTTTATATTTTCAAGTTTTTTTGTAACTAATTTAAATGCCTTAATCATTTTATCTGTTCCTTGCAAATCCCATCCCTTCACCCTCCATAATCCTCCACTATAGAGGAGGATGAAATGTTTTTTCAATCCATACTTCTCTTTGAAGTATGCTGGATTCCCATATTTTTGTGGATCAAAAACAGATAGTTCAGTACCATAGGGGATATATGCATAACGCTTTAATTTCATCCTATACTTACCAAGTTCAAGCATGGGTTTGCTCCAGAATATGACTGCATCAGCCTCTTCTACATTTTTTACGTCTAATAAATTCATTTCTTCCCACGGCCACATCCACACATCCATCCAGTCTACAATAATCCTACGTTCGTTACCCCATAAGCGTCTCGAGGCTAAATAGGGATTTAATGATATTATAGCTTCCATATTTAGTCCATTTAAACCAGCACGTATGATTGCTTCACGTAAAAATGTTGAAAAATAATAGTCGCCCCCCATTCTCTTGCTTATGAACAATCGATTTTCTATTTTTGCTAACTTAGAACTAGCTTTAAAAAGTATGGTACCTGGAGTTTTTAGTCGCTCTACTATGGATTGAAGTAAGTAAATCTTCATATATGGCAAAGCCTTTCTAGCAAATAATGGTCGTCTATAAATTAAAGGGTCGAAGCTTGTAATGTATGCAATTTCTTCATTCATACGGTTCACCGTTTTAGAACGATATATTACAATGCTTCATTAGCTTTTTGGTATTTTCTTGTAACACTTATTCAGTTAATTTAATTTAAAAGTATTATGATCATTCTTTACAACTTTATTTTAAGTTAAATAGTTTTTATAGTTTTGCTGTTCTATCAAAAGAAATGCTTCCTCTATTACCTTATCCATATTCCAGTAATGCCAACTGCCCCATCTACCTGTTGAAGCAATGTTTTGCTCTGTAAGCCATGAAAGTACATTTTCACGGACCCTCTTATGGTCTAATGTGTAAATTGGGTAGCCGTATTTGTGAAACCATGTTCGAGTGAAGATTACATCTTGGCGCTTAAATGTTCCTATTCTTTCAAAGTCTTCTAATACTTTTTCCACATTTTCCTCAATTTTTGGCTGGTGTCCTTTTGGTATGGTTATTTCTGCGATTATTGAAGAGAATCCTTTTGGTGCATTGAAATGACTGTAATTAGATATCCAAGCATATCTATGGAAGATGACATTTTTATCTGGGACGTAAACCCAATGTTGTTGGGGTGCTGACTTTTTTAGGGCGATGCCTACTACTACAATGGAGTTGTAGTCAAGGTGTTCAACGTTTTTCACTATATATTCCGGTGCATTAAGGGCTTCTACAAGTTGTGGTAAGGGTATTGTGTTAATTAATATATCAGCCTTATACTTACCATTAATTATGAAGCCTTCTTCCAACTTCTTAACTTCTCTGACCTTCTCACACCAAATAATTCTAACTTTTAGATTTTCAGCCTTAGCCAGTAGAGAATCATAAAGTGTTTGAATTCCACCTTTAAGTGGATAATAAAATGTAGACTGAACTTTATATCCAATAGTTGGTATACCTACAGCTGCCTTAGCAATGCCACGCCAATCGGGAATGGGTAGGCGACCAGGAGTAAAGGTCCAACTAACATCTATTTGTGATAAAGGTCTTTTCCAAATCTTTTCATTATATGGGATCAGATATTTTTCAGCAATCCATTTTCCAAATGATCCATAAATCCATTCTTCAAAATTTTTCGGACTCCAATCATTTGGTCGTGATAATTGTGCTTCCATAAAGCTGATAAAAGCTTCAGCGCGAAGTTCTGGGGGGAGAACATGCAATCCATTTTCAAAAGGATATGGAACGAATAAATCATCTAATAAAATGAAGGCTTTCCGCTCATGCGTAATTACCTCATTGTCGAGTATTGAAAGCATAAAGTGGAGAATATCCTCTTTATTTGAGAATATAACATGTGAGCCGCCAGTATCAAATATAAATCCCCTATCATTTTCAGAGCATAACAATCCTCCCCTTTGTTTATATTCAGATTTTTCAATAATGGTAACATCCATTTGAGGGTAGCGGGATTTCATAGCAATGCTAATAGTCAAACCAGCTAATCCGCAACCAAGGATTACAGAGTGAACCATAATTATACCCTCGTTAAAGTAACAACATAGAATTTACATGTATTGAAAAACACTGTAGATCTCCCGTATATACATTTACCAAAGCTACTGTGTTCATTTTTCAATATAATTCACTGTTAAAATACTTATCACAGCATTTTCTAAAAATGTTTTGTATGTTACATTATCATAATTATTGCTAACTACTAAACCGGATTTTTAAATCATGAATAACTAATTTAAGTATTTTAAATACTCATTATGAGCTAGTAAGCTTCGATTAATATCTGAAGGACTCGGTATGTTAATCTTTTAAATCTTCTAATAATTTACCTTTATTCTTTAAAAACCATCGCAACATAAGTTCTCGTTGAGGGAAATATGCTAAGTGACCTGCAAAAGAATCTAATACTAGTATGCGTGTATGCATTTCATTGTCAACGTAGAAATTTATTGAATCTTCGTCACGTTGTACGATAGTACCTCGGATAGGAATATGTAAATCTCCTTTAGTAGCTCTGGGACCTGCAGAGGAAAAACCGTAATGCTTCAATAAAAAAGCTCTTTCAAATAGTATACAGCTTATAGAGAAGCGTACTGGTATATATTCATAAAGTCCAGCATTCTTTTTAGCAAATATTTGTGCAATATGATTGAGAGGTAAGGAATTTTCCCATATCCACCTAGCCACCACAGGGTCATACCATATCTTTTGCTTACGCCAATTTCTAGCAAAAATAGGTTTTTCAAAGAGATGCGTATACTCATCCATCAAATTTAAAGTTTTGAGAAAGGCAACGTAAGAAACATTATTTACGTTTAATACTGGTGCCAAGAAGCCTACATCTATACCCTCTTCCTTCACTTGCTTGTATGCACGGATAAGATTTCTAATGGTATATTTTGTTAGAAATATGTCATCATCTATTTTTATGACAAGTGGTGACATAATCACATTGTTTATAACGTAATTTTGTGCGCATTCTATATTGTTAGGCCATAGTTCAACATAACTGAACCCATAACTTTTAGCAAGATTTATTGCTTTATCGCTGTGAAAACCTCCAGGATTAACTAGAATGACGTCAAGATCTTCATTATAATGATAAATCCTCTTCAAACTTACATCCCACAATTCGCTATATAGACCCATCAACACGTATATTATGGCATAGGTACCCTTCAAATTTAAATACTTTCTTCTAATCTTTATGGCATGAAAATTGTAGTGTTTTTGAAGTAGTGTCAAGTAATGAATAGTCTTCATAAAGATATCGTATGGATATAGTTCCCGTTTGATAGTTCCACGGAGGAATAGTGAGGCAGTTCGAATAAAACTTCTGGTCATATTTAAAATATTGCTATTCTTCATAATTATTTCCCCCGTAATATTTAACCTAAAGGATTCTGGCGAATTCTGGCAATACCCTTAACACCGCAATCTCTAAGATCCTCAACAACATACTGACTAACAGGCTTATTAGCCACAGGAATCAACTGCTTAGGACCACTATAAGTCAAAGGTCTAAGCCTAGTACCAGAACCACCATGAAGAACAACAC
>DTPJ01000248.1 GCA_011334435.1 Candidatus Poribacteria bacterium
AATTCTGAGATGCTATCCGAAACCAGTATTTATCAAGGTTTGAATTAAGTGTTTATATGAAAATGCTCATTAGATAAAGCAAAATGCCACCTATGAAAAAGTTTGTCAACAATAAATTTGTCATTCCTGCGGAAGCAGGAATCCATTTCTTTTTTATGATTTTTCTGGATTCCCGTTTTCACGGGAATGACAAATGTGGAGCATTTTCATTTTTATATGGCTTTCTAATCCTTATGATAATTGGATTTAACTGGTTTTCAGAATTCTCAGTATATAAAGTTTTTAGTAAAAGAACCGATAGTATATTTTAGGAGGTAATTATAATGGATTTTTTTAGTGCGATGGATATTAGCGCAACTGGCTTGATAACCCAGCGATATAGGATGAATGTTGCATCAGAGAATCTTGCAAACATAGATTCAACAAGGACTGCAACTGGTCAACCATACAGACGCAAACAAGTCGTGTTAGAAGCTATTGGTCAATACTATGAACCGTTCCCACAGCTTATGGGCATGCTTGGAGGGGCGAGAGTTTCAGCAATCGTTGAAGATCAAACACCATTCAGACAGGTCAACAGACCCGGACATCCCGATGCAGACAAAAACGGCAATGTGCTTATGCCAAATGTAAACGCAGTTTTAGAAATGGCGGATATAATGTCCGCTACTAGGGCTTATGAGGCTAACATTAACGCTTTTACCGCTGCAAAGAGCATGATCACAAAATCTTGGGAATTGTCAAAATAAATGAGGGTTGGAAAATATGAAAATTGACCAAATCATAATCCCAACAACAAGTAATGTTATCAATAAACCTAAATTATCTCTCTCGGAAGATGAGGAAAAACCTAAACCGTTTTCCAAAGTGCTTATAGAATCAATAGAGAAAGTCAATGAACTACAAAAGCAAGCTGATAAGGCGATTGATGAGTTAGCAATCGGAGATAGTAAAGACATTGTCCAAACGATGATCAAAATGGAAAAGGCTGATATTTCTTTTAGATTAATGATGCAGATAAGGAATAAAATATTGCAGGCTTATGAAGAAGTTATGAGAATGCAAGTATAATGTAAGTATAGTGACAGGTGACGGGTAATGAGTGATAAATATAATTAAATAGGGGGAACAAAAGAATTGTTAGACACAAGGCAGGCGATCGGACAGGCAAAATCAAGATGGAATGAGCTGCCCATTAGGAGAAAAATTCTAATTGGATTAGTTGCTGCTACAATCCCAGCTATCTTAATATCTCTTGGTATATGGGCAAACAGACCAGATTACAAAGTGCTTTTCTCAAATCTGTCACCCGAAGACTCTCAGGCAATTGAAGATGAACTCCGAGCAGGAAATATCCCATACAAAATTTCTGACGGTGGAAGAACAATTTCAGTGCCATCTTCGGAGATATATAAGACCCATATCCGTCTCGCAAATAAAGGACTGCCAGAATCAGGTAGTTCCATAGGATACGAAGGATTTGATAAAACCGATTTTGGCACTACTGACTTTGTTCAAAAGCTAAAATATCAAAGAGCACTCCAAGTTGAATTAGAAAGGACCATAACACAGATAAAGGAAGTGTCAGCAGCACGAGTCCACATCGTCTTGCCAAAAGAGACTGTCTTCACCGAGAAAGAACAGCCAGCAAAAGCATCTATCGTCCTAAAACTCCGTCCAGGTGCGACACTTAATCAATCACAAGTCAACGGCATAGTCCATCTTGTCGCCAGTGCAGTGGAAAACCTAGACAAAGATAATATAACGGTAATAGACACTCACGGCAACGTTTTATCTGCCCCCGGACAAAACACATTCCTTAGCGATAGTCAGCTAAAATATAAAAAAAGTGTAGAATCTGAGCTTCAACAAAAAGTGCAGACAATATTAGACAAAGTCCTTGGTCCTAATAAGTCCGCAGTCCAGGTCGCAGCTGAGATTGAACTTAATACAACAGAGACATCATCAGAAATCTATGATCCCGATAAAACAGTAGTAAAATCTGAACAAGCTACGGATTATAGCTCAAAAGGAGGGGCATCTCCATCAGGCATTCCCGGGGTATCAACGGCTATAACGCCAAACGCACAAGCTGGGAGTAGCCTTGCAGAATACAAAGGATCAGATTCAAGCGTTGAATACGAGGTAAGTAAGACGATCCAAAAAACTATTGAACCGCCGGGCAAAATTAAAAAGTTATCAGTTGCGGTTGTCGTAGATAATAAAATTGTAGATGGCAATTCGGTTGCGTGGACACAACAGGAACTTGATGATATTAAAAATATCGTAAAAAACTCAGTCGGATTTGACCTATCAAGAGGCGATCCCGAAGTTGAGGTTAAAAACATACCCTTTGACACTTCTCTACAGCAGGAATTGGTTGGGGCAGAAAAAGCTTTAAAATCTGAACGGCTACGAAATATGATAATAAAAGCAGTCATTGCCCTTATAGTTATTGGACTTTTGATATTCGTAATTAGAATGATATTCAAAGTTGGACGAGAAAGCAGAATAAGTGAACTTGATATGGGACCTGCTCAACCGCTTATGCTTGAACAAGCAGAACAGGTAAAGGAGGCAACTCCTGAACTAACTCAAGCAGAAGAGGAACAAGTCCCGCAATTACCAATGTCACCTATGCAAAAACAAAAACAGGAAATATTAGAAATTATTGAGAAAGAACCAGAAATAGTAGTCCAGCTATTACGTGATGTTATGTCCAAATAAAGCTATTTGCTCTGAAAGGATTTTGTTATGAAACTCAATGGAATTCAAAAAGTGGCAGGATTTTTAATTGCATTAGGTGCTGATCCCTGCGCCAAATTGCTCAAAATGATGGAAAGCGACGAGGTAGAGAAAATCGCCGCAGAAATAACTAAAATACAACGTCTATCTCCTGAGGCAACAGAGTCAATAATCAATGAATTCCACGAAAAGCTAATAACAAGCGACGTATCCTCTCAAGGTGGATTAGCCTATGCTACCGCCGTGCTTAGTAAGGCACTCGGCACAGAAACCGCTATGAATGCCATAGACCGAATAAGAGAAAGCTCTAATGTCAGACCTTTTGATGAATTATCACTTTCGTCAAGTTCCAACGATGTGTTATTAGAAATGATAAAAGATGAACACCCCCAAACTATTGCCCTTGTGTTATCTCATATTAAAGAGCAGAGGGCAGCACAAATATTATCCGCTATGCCTGTAGAATTACAAGCTGAGGTGATCATTCGTATTGCTAATATGAAGACGGTTTCATCTGAGATAATCTCACATATTGAGGATTCTTTGCGGGAAAAATCACACGGTCACGAACGTGTGCATACAGGCGGAATAAAAGCAGCCGCTGGCATTCTTAACCGTGCAGATATTGATATTGAAAAACAAATAATGGAATCTATTGCAAGACAAGATGCAGAACTTGCTGAAAAAATATCAGACTTAATGTTTACTTATGATGATATAGTCCTAATCACAGATATAGGCGTGCAAAAACTCTTACAAGAAGTTGATGAAAATGACCTTCTTATGGCTCTAAAAGCAAGCACTGAGGAGATTAAAAATAAATTCTTTAAGAATATGTCCGAAAGAAGAAGGCAATCAATTCAAGAAGATTTGGAGACTATGCCTCCTGTCCGACTAAGAGATGTCCAAGCTGCACAAGGCAGAATATTAGATATTGCAAAAGAAATGATCCAATCAGGGACTATTGAAGTAGTTAGAGACACCGTTCAAGAGATATTTGTCTAATTGAAAAGCTAAAACGGAGTGACAATGAGTGCTAAAAATTCCTTATCTATCCAAAAAGTAATATCAAAAGAGGAATGCGATTCTAACATCAAGATTATGAAATTTCCATCTTTTGATTCAATTTGCGGAGTTAAAGATAATGATAATGATCAAGAGGGATTAGCCAACATAGAAGAACAGGCAAAAATGTTATTACTCCAAACACAAAGCACCTGCGAAGAGTTGATAAATAAAGCACAAATAGAAGCTGAAAATATAAAAAAAGATGCTTTCCAATCAGGATATAACAATGGTATCGCTAATGCAAAAAAGGAATTTGAAGAAGCGATAAGAAATGTTACAAAACTTTTCACGAATGCTGTTAATCAATTATCCGATGTGAAAGATGAGATCATAAAGAACGCTGAAAATGATATTATTGAGTTGACATTAACTATCGCCAAAAAACTCGTTTGTAGTGAGTTAAGACAAAATCCTGATCTAATAATAGATATAATAAAAGACGCGATCAAAACTGCAAGAACAGATGATGAAATTATCATACGCATCAATCCCAAAGATAGAATGCTTTTGGAACAGAATTC
>DTPJ01000316.1 GCA_011334435.1 Candidatus Poribacteria bacterium
CCTTTTTCAAAGGGGGAAACTAATAGAGTTACTTTTTTCAAAGAGGGAAGCCATAAAAGTCTCCCTTTGGAAAAGGGAGATTTAGAGGGATTTTCTAACTAAATATGCAATTATAATTTGTAAATTGTCCAAAGTTTAGTAAAACTTAATAAATATTTGGATTCAAATAGCATATTAGAATCATAAGTAAGTTTATCAATAGGATATAAATTATGTCACCTAAAATGGCGAAAACATTAGTTGATGTCTGTAATGAACTTCCATTTGTCAATTGGGACCGTTACATTGATCTCGGTAGCACAGTTTTAATATTTGGGTGGATAGATAGAAAACAGGATAATTATAAAGACTTCGTTTCAGTAGAGGTAAATTCAAGAGGGCAAGTTCAATATACCACATCATCAGCAGAATATAGCGAAGAGATCGCGGAGATATACGCAGCTTATGGAAGATTGCCGAGAGGTTCGCATGAATCTTGCCAAAGGGTTGAGGATAATGAATTATTAAAGGGTATAAGGCATTTTATAAAGATCAGAGATAGACAGCAATCATAGAAATTATTGAGGAGGAGCAAAATGGCATTAACAAGGAAAATATATTTTCCCCAGATCGCTGCTGGAAACTGGGCGGATTGGGTTCAGGTTGTCAACATAAATCAACAGCCCGCAAATGTCTAAGCGATCGCAAGAAATATGCAAGGGATATTGGTATGGCAGACGTCAAACACGCTTCAACCATATCAGGCATGGGTTATTCCTGTTGATCCCGCATATCCCCAAGCAGATGTATCACTGACCGTTATCTCAACATTGCCGATAGTAGGGGAAAGGCATTGCCACGCAGGAACAGAAGTTTTAGCTTTCCCAGGAGCATCACCAGAGACGAAAACCGCAGGCACAAGGCTATTTTTCCCTGAAACTGTTTATGGATGCCATGACAATTTTAGATTTTTAAATATAACTGAATATTACGCATTTGTGACAGTCATATCAAGAGACATAAACGGTTTCACAGTCCGTAGATTTACTGGTCAAATACCGCCGTTGGGATTTTGGATATTCACAGATAACGAGATCGGCAATGTTCAAGGGACGTTAGAGATTTTCTCTACTCAACCTGTTGTTGGAGAAAGACATCTTCATTATGGCAATGGCGTTGCAGTCGGTCAGTTAGGTCAAGTTCTTAGTTAGAAAATAATGGAGGTAGAAAGATGCCGCTTACAAATAGATTATATTTTGCTCAAGTTGCTGCTGGCGTCTGGGCGGATTGGGTTCAGGTCGTTAACGTTAGCGGAGAAAATGCCAGAATCCGAGCGATCGCAAGGGACTGGAACGCAAATATAGTATGGTCAAGTGAAAGGGTGTCAAGCCCATTTCAAGGATGGGTTATACCAGTAGAACCAGCATCTAAAACTCAAAACTTATCCCTTGTGGTCTTGTCTGATAAGCCCATAGTTGGAGAAAGGCATTGTCATCTTGGCACGGAAGTTTTAGCATTTCCCGGTGCCTCACCAGAGATGGGAACCGCTGGATACAGGCTTTTCTTTCCCGAACTCGTCGCAGAATGTGCGGATTGGTTTATAATATTTAATATTACAGAGATTGAATCTAAAATTGACGTGATTGTCCGTGATGTGAATGGCACGGTAGCAAAGCAATTCGGAACAAGATTAAAAGGTATGGGAGGTTGGGTCTTTTCTGATGCTGAAACCGGTAGAGTGCAAGGGACAGTTGAGGTAATATCAGAACAGATGATAGTTGGAGAAAGGCATTTGCACTATCAAGGAACATATCATCCAAACGGCGTTGCAGTCGGTCAGTTAGGTCAAGTGATCGATCCAATATAAAGATTAAAAAATAGAGGAAATTATATAGTCTTTGATCTTAAACTATTTTATATGAGGTGATAAAATGGCAAAGATTGCGATTATAGGGGCAGGAAGCATCGTCTTTTGTAAAACATTAATATTAGATGTTTTAGGCACAGATGGATTGGAAGATTCCGAATTCGCGCTTATGGCGCCAAGCACAAGGCGAACTCCACAAGTGGAGAGGTTCGTCAATCGGGTTATTAAAGCTAATAATCTGCCAGCCAAAGTATATATAACAACTGATGTCAGAGAAGCAGTCAAAGGGGCAGATTATGTCATCGCAACATTTCAGGTAGGCGGATTAAAAGGATTTGAGTATGACTATAAAATCCCATTAAAATATGGCGTTGATCAATGTATAGGTGATACGCTTGGACCTGGCGGAGTTTTCCGAGCATTGAGAAGCATTCCTGTTATGTTAGATTTGGCAAAGAATATGGAAGAGCTTTGTCCTAATGCGTATTTACTAAACTATGTTAACCCGATGGCGATGGTTTGCTGGTCATTAGGGACAACAAATGTTAAATTTGTCGGTTTATGTCATGGTGTTCAGACAACGCTTGATCTCATATCTGGCTATGTCGGAGTTCCAAAAAATGAAATTGACTTCCTCTGTGCTGGGATTAATCACATGGCTTGGTTTTTGAAGCTTAGCCATAACGGAAAAGATTTATATCCGATCCTTAGAGAGAGATTTGAAAAACCCGAATATTATGTCAACGAGAAGGTAAGAGGAGAAGTTTTTAGACATTTCGGCTATTTTATGACTGAATCAACGGGGCATCTCGCCGAATATGTCCCATATTTCAGAAAAAATAAAAAAGCTTTGGACATGTATTGTGATGAACCGGGCTTTGGCGGTGAAAGCGGAGCATATTATTATTGGTGTGAATCTGTCGGCGAGAGATATAATGAGCAAGATATTCTCGCTAATGAATCGTCTGAATTGCCACCAAGAAGCATTGAATATGGCTCTTATGTTATTGAAGCATTGGAAACAGGGCGCACATTTAAGCTTAATGGAAATGTCATCAATGGCGGAATGATAACTAACTTGCCAGCTAATTGTTGTGCAGAAGGACCTTTATACGTTGATAGGACAGGAATTCATAAAACCATAGTTGGAGACCTTCCACCGCAATGTGCAGCGTTAAATATGACAAATATCAACGTTCAAGGGCTTGCGGTTCAAGCAGCAATCACAGGCGATCCAGAGCATATTGTTCACGCTTGCGCCCTTGACCCGTTGACCAGTGCAGTTTTAACTCTTAAAGAAATAAGGGATATGGCAAGCGAAATGCTTGAAGCACAAAAGCAATGGTTACCTCAGTTTGAGGGAAAAACTATCAGACCAACTCCAACGATAAATATCCCAAAAGACGTCAAGAGGGCTGATGTTCCTGTTGATCCTGCTTTGGCGATCATGGCGAGATTTAAGGAACTATCAAAATAAATAGAGAAAAACCGCTTAACCGATATTTAATAACAAATATTGGAGTTGATAAGATTGAAGAGTCGCAAAAGGCGGACTGTCTATGAAGTTACAGGCAAACAGATAGCAGTAACGATGCTTATTGCTACCTTTGCCTTAACATTAGTCTTTTTCATTGGTGTCTATGTAGGCAAAAATATAGTTATTAACATCAGCCTTAATGAGCAAAATCCAAATACACCAAGTATAGCGGAAAAGTTCAAAGAAACAGTGAAATCAACAATCCGCAAAAATTCAAATGCGACTGAACAGGGATCAGATCAACAAAAAGCATCAAATCCAGCAGTGTTAAAAAAGCCTGATATATTTTCTAGCGCAGTTAGTTCAGATAAAAATACTGAACAGCAAAACGTTGTTGCAGATAATGTCAAGACTGATAAGAAAACATCGCAGGATTTAACAACAGATCAGGGAAAAGAAGAGCCTAAAAAAGTAAAGGTAACAGACGAAAAGAAATATACCGTCAAAGTTGGCACTTTCACTGCTTATGAAAATGCGAAAAAGCTTTTTGACTCTCTCAAAAACTCTGGTTACAGCCCACAAATAAAATCAGAATCAAGCCAAGAAGGCAACTTTTATCACGTAACTGTGGGTGAATTTGACAACATAGATAAAGCTAAAGAATATGGAAATTCTATGCGCGAGAAGTTAGAATATGTAAATGATTATGTGATTAAAGAAATTATTACACATTGAAAATAAAGCAAATATTAACATATAAGGAGGTCACTAATGGCAAATTTCGTGGTCGATGAAGATACAATGAAGGAAATATTTGAGTCAAAGGAAAATGTAAAGAAGAGCGTCCTTGCAGTTATGGACAATAGGCTAACTGCGGCACATTTAGCTTCTGATGTGTTTATGTTGATAGAGTTACTTGATAAATTGGAAGTCCTTTTAATAGGAGAACCGCTTGTTCAGCAGATTCCTGAGCAACAGCCAGCACAAGAGCAACCA
>DTPJ01000462.1 GCA_011334435.1 Candidatus Poribacteria bacterium
AGTCCAGGAGACCCCATTATAATAAGAAATTTGCTCATAATGAAAAAAAAGATTGAGGATTTGAAATTGAGGGTTGGGAACTAATTGTAAGCTTCCAACCCCCAATTCTTAATCCCCAATCTTTATAATATTTATTCGGTTGAGATCGTGATCTTTTTAGGCTTTGCCTTCTCCTGTTTCGGTAATGTGACAGTTAAAACGCCATCATCTAACTTTGCGGTTATCTTGTCTTGGGCAATTACGTCTGACAAAGTAAATGTTCTTGTATATTTACCATAATAACATTCATTAATTAGTTTTTTTCCACTGTCTATTTTTGGCTCTAAGAATAATCCGCTTATTGTCAGTTCGTCATTTTCAATATCTACTTGAAGGTTTTCTTTTGTCACACCGGGTATATCCGCAATAAGCATCACGTTATTCTCAGTTTCATATATGTCAACTGGCGGGATAAGCCTTTTAACTTCCTCAGCGGTTTTTTCTTTTTCTTCTGCCATTATTAACACCCCCTTGATAAATGAGATCAGTTGAAATTATTCAACTTTTATCTGTTTTGGCATTGCAGATTCAGCTTTTGCCATAGTAACTGTCAACAAACCATTGTTATATGTCGCTGTAATCTTTTCTGGATCAACTGAGTATGGCAAATCTATAAGTTTACGGAACTTTCCAAAGGGTCTTTCCCTTCTTACATAAGTGACTCCATCTTGACCGTATGATTTCTTTTCCCCAGCTATTGTCAATGTATCCCCTAATATTGTCAAATCTAATGATTCCTTGTCAACTCCGGGCAATGTAGCTATAACTTGAATTTTATCCTCTTTCTCTATAATATCAATTGGCGGATAAGTTATTTTGGCAGAAGAGAAAGCGGAATCCAAAGCCCTTTGCATTGCCATCAATTCTTTAAATGGATCCCATAAAGTTAGCCTCATATTAATCACCTCCGAAAGTAAATTGTGTAGTAGATAGCAGTTAGCAGATAATTATTGGATACACTTTATTAATCGCTAACTACTATCTACTAATAGATTTTATTCTATGTTAATCTTGATTGATTTCGGTTTTGCAGATTCAGCTTTTGGAATAGTAACAGTAAGAACGCCATCTTTATAGGTTGCTTTAGCTTTATCAGCCTGAACACCAGTTGGAAGGCTTACTGAACGCTGGAAGCTACCATAACTACGTTCAATGCGATGATAATTTTCCCTCTTTATCTCCTTTTCCTCTTTCTTTTCGCCCTTGAGAGTGAGGACATCATTTAATACAGAGATTGACACATCATCTTGTTTCACACCCGGAAGTTCAGCGGTGACAATTACATTATCATCAGTTTCTGCAACATCAATGTTAGGTAGCCATTCGCCTTCCAGCAATTCACGCCTTCTAGCAGGAACAAAATTGAAGAATTCATCAAATAAACGATCCATTTCATCACGAATAGCAGCTAATTCACGACTTGGTCTCCATTTCATTATTGACATAATATCCACTCCTTTCTTTATGATTGATTTTTAGTTTTGAGCCTTTTTTAGATTGTCAATCATTTTCAGATAATTATTTTTTCCAGTTTTTAGCTCAAAACCAAAGCCTTGATGATATTTTGAATAATGAATTCACCTATTTTAAATAGCAAAAGCTGTGCCATGTTTATTCACATAGCCATAAACCTAAATAAAATCAAGGTTTTTGTATATACATATAGTTAGGATAAATTATTTTAGCTATGCAAAAATGACATACTAAAATATCAGATAGCGTCAAAATGACTTTGCTTCGGAAAAAGATATTTGGTGAAATATAGGAAGTTTATAGTGATAGGAAGGAAAATTACTGTAATATTTAGATGAGAGTATATTTAGCTTTCTTTATTATCTTTTTTACTCATCATTTTCTGTCTTCTTTGATACAGAGTCGGGTATAGTTTTTCTGTGCATTCAGGGCATATACTATAAGTGAACTTTGTGCCTGTGTGCTTTTGGATATAAGTATCAATTTGATTCCATACGCCATTGTCATCTCTTATCTTTTTACATTCTGCACATATAGGCAAAAAGCCGTTTAACATCTTTGCTAATGCGTCTTTAAGCTCTTTTCTGAGCATCTGTTCGCTTATTTCAAGTTGGCGATTTTTTTCTGCTAATTCTTTTTCAACATTCCATTTTTCTACAAGTGAAATCGTTATTTGCTGGATCTCTTCTCTTGCAAACGGCTTTCTAATATAAAGCAACTTATGTAATAATCCTATGTTATTGACAATTTCTGATAACGGTTTTTCGTTATAAGCGGTGATGATGACAACCTCAACATCTTTATCAATCTCTCTTATTCTGCGAGTGGTTTCTATTCCATCCCAGCCCGGAGGCATCCTTACGTCCATATATATAACTGCTATTGGGTTATCATCTTCCAATGATTCTTTGACGATATTATAAGCCTCTTGACCACTTCTGGCATGTAAAAGCTCAAATTTTGGGAGGAAACTGTCGTCTCTTTTATCTGAACTGAATGCAGAAGCCAAATCATCAGGAATAGATTTTTCAGAAGGATAATTTAACACTTCTTCAAAGTCTTTATGTATTTCTTCCTGATCATCAACTATTAATACTCTGTTATTTTTGATCATCTTGTTTTTCATCTATTAAAATCAGATTTCAAAGACACCCACTACATAATCAATATCGGAAGATTTTTACATAAACTTTAACTATTTCCATTCAAAGATCACTTTACCAGTTTTTCCTTCATCAAAGATTTTATAGGCTTCTGATGCATTATCTATTGAAAATCTATGAGTGACTGCATTTTCAAAGGAAATCTTTTGATTATCAAGGAAATTAACCATTTCATAAGTCATCCATAATGGGAGAACAAATGACCCCATCAATGTCAACTGTGATCCTATAATTTGAGAAGGATTAATGACGTTTTCATTGCTTCCAACGCCAACAAAGACAGCTTTTCCGCCTCTACAAAGGGAATGGATTATATCTGTTCTACCCTTAGTGCTTCCTGAAGCTTCAAATGCCAAAGAAACGCCTTTGCCATTGGTAAAATTTCGTATAGCACTGACAGCATCTTCTTTTTGTGAATTTACGACGACATCTGCTCCCATGCTCATAGCTAAATCAAGCCTAAGATCAATAACATCAACACCTATAACCCTTCCACCCATAGCCTTTGCTATTTTAACTCCACTTAACCCAACTGGACCTAACCCAAAAACTGCGACATTACTACCTGTCTTAACATCAAGTTTTCGCATTGAAGAGAAAGCTGTCCCTCCAGGGCAAGCTATAAACGCACCATCAATAAAACTGACAGAATCAGGCATTAAGACACAGTTTCTCTCATCTGCTATAACATAATCTGCATGAGAACCGTCTATAGGTCCGCCGTATCCTTTCGCCTCTCTACACCACATCAGGTTTCCAGCGGAGCAAAACTCGCAATGTCCACAACCAAGATAATGATAAACAGTGACACGATCTCCTTCTTTGACTTTCTTCACTCCTTGTCCGACCATATCCACAATTCCGCATGGTTCATGTCCCGGTATTCTGTCCCCACGACTTTTTGCCTGCTCTTTAGTCATACGGTAGAGATGGAGATCACTTCCACATATACCACTTGCCATCATCTTGACTCTGACCTGTCCAAAACCCGGTATAGGGTCAGGAAAATCTTTCACATAACATTCTCTATCGCCTAATAATACAACACCGCGCATGTTAACCTCCATTCTGATTCCAAAAATCAGTATAATACTTTAATCGCATAGCGTCAACAAAAATGAAATCTTTGAAGATTGCAGTAAATTTGACATTAATATATTTTTGTGACAAAAAATTGTCAAGTCTAATATCATAAGAGATTACTATAAACAAGCAAACCATAAATATAGATAACATAAAACCATTCATAGATCAATGCTTTGATACAAATACCAAATTATTCTTGGACTGGACAATCCTATTTCAATATGCTAATATCTATTACAAGATTTAGATCAAATTATTTATCGTTATCTGTTGATTTGCTTATCATTTGTTAGGGTATAGGTGAGAAAAATGGCTTATGAAAGACCGAATATAGTTTTAATGGTAGCTGATGATCATGGTTTAGATACAGGGAAATATGGCAACTATGCGATTAAAACTCCAAACCTTGATGCACTTGCAGAGGATGGAGTAATTGTTACAAATGCCTTTTGCACAACTGCTTCTTGTGCTGCCAGTAGAAGCGTTATTTTGACAGGACTTTATAATCATGCAAACGGCACTTATGGACATACTCATGGTTGTCATCATTTCGC
>DTPJ01000604.1 GCA_011334435.1 Candidatus Poribacteria bacterium
GACAATACTCCTATGAAAGTCACCGCTGATGGAAAGAACTACACTCCTTCTCTGAAAGACTATCAGTGCGATAGACCATGGCATCTTGATCAGATAGTAGATCCATGGAAGCCATTGCTTATATTGGCACAGAATGATGCTAAAACTCGCGCTGAGCCAGCCCTTATGATAAATACAAAAACAAAGGGAATGTTAGGAACATTCTATCAGACTGCTGGAGAGGATGATAATCCAAGAGCGATTGTTATAAGTGAATTTATTAACAGCTACTTCAGGACAACTGCTGTCCAACCGACATCTGAAAAAGCTGCCACAACTTGGGGCGCAATGAAGATCAGATAGGTTAAGAGTTGTAGCATTTTATTATTCTTCCCTCTAAAATTAACTTTGGGGGGAAGAATTTTTTTGCTTATTTATAAATATAATCTGTCATGCTGAACGAAGTGAAGCATCTCAACAAACGAAGTGAAGCATCTCAACAAACGAAGTGAAGCATCTCAACAAACAAAGTGAAGCATCTAAATAGATTCTTCGCTGGCGCTCAGACCTTATGCTTAAATGATGAGCCATCAATGTTGTACGCTATAAATAACGACTTGCACTAATTGTTTTTGTAGCTCAAGCAAACAGATTAGTTTTTAGGGAAGCCAATCTAAAAGGCTGGACTACAAAATTTTATCAATACTTGATTTACGAGAACTAGCACAAGTCGTTGGTATTAGTTATTTTAGTAGAATTGCTGAATGTGGAAAAACGCATTTGTCATTCTTCAGCATATATGAAAATAATACATGAATGCTCTGCTCAGAGTGCGACCCACTTTGATAAAGCCATAACGACGGATTGCAGTAACTTCATATTAATCAGCTTTATATTATCAAAGCTAATTGCTAATAAGAGATTGATCCTGCCATAATACTATGAATACTAACAATGAAACATTTTTACATTGTTTATAGTATATAATGTCATTTTGTTCTTGACTTTTAACATAATAGTATGAAAAATAATGCCGTTTTTCCAATTTTTTGTGCAAAAATATAGCTTTATTAAACAGATTAATTCTTTTGATGATTAACAAACCTAAACACTGATCACTGATTACTTCTTAATACCTAATTCGTCTATTATCTTTCCTTGTTGTTTGCACCAATCAAATATTATCCTGACGTCCCAGCCGACGCAGAAATGCCTGACGCCCATATCAAGAAATCGCTTTGCCTGATCAAAACTTCCGAGTTCAACGCGAGGATGGACGCCTGCGGATAATGCCTTTTTAATCATCTTTATATGGGCTTCTTGGACTTCTGGACTACCACCACCGCCGGGCTTTCCTATGCTTATTGAGTAATCAGTAGGACCGAATTGCACCATATCAATCCCCGGAACAGCCAAAATTTCATCTAATTCATCCATAGCCCCTTTTTTCTCAATCATCAATGCGATCACTGTTTCATTCAAAGATTTTGCCCATTCCGCTGACCCAGCACCAAGCACATATCCCACTGAGCGTCTCATTGCAGCTCCATGAACACCTCCTGATTCTGGTGTTTCAGGACGGACAAGACGGACACATTCCCTCGCATCTTCCGCAGAGCGAATATCAGTGAAAAGGACATTTTGTATGCCTGAGTCAATCGCCCTCTGTGCGATAAACCCTCGTGTCTGCTCCTCAACCTTCATCATTGATGACATGTTCGGAAAAAGCTCAATAGTGCGACCGAAATCGTCCATCTGTTCTAAGCTGAATGGTGCGTATTCGCCGACGTATTCTATATAATCAAACACTCCGGAGTTGCCGATAATTTCAATGATCCCAGGCCATGGGCAGATTACATGCGTGCCAAGTGTTGGTTTTCCTTCATTTAATAGCTGTCTAAGTCTATTTGGTTTCATATTTTTCCTTTCTGATGACATCTTCTAAAATAATGGAATTTATAGACAATTTAATCAATCAATAAAATTGTCTAAACTTATAAACTCTGAGTTTAACATTGACAAAAAATAGATTACGTGACATTATTTTAAACACATATATTGAAAATTCCTTGTTAGAGTATTCTGCCATAAACCTGACTTCTATGCAAGAGCAAAATTGTGTTACTGCATACGCAGGCGATAGGAGATAAAATGCAAAAACATGATTTCTGCAATGTCTATAAAAACAGAGATATTCTTATAGAGAAAACCAAGTTAGATCGCTTTTCTAAATGGTGGGAACGATTTATTGATCAGATGAAAAATGCCGATCGTCCCTCTTTGGAAGCACTTTCATTTGCTTATGCGGTAACTAGTGATGAATATTTAGGACAAAAAGCGGTTACTCAATTCAGAGAATTACTGCCCGGATATATACCACTTGGAGGTGCAAAAGAGCATTATCCTGAGTTAGACGCCGATCTTGGCACTGCGTCTGCCTGCAAAACTCTTGCTTATGTATATAGCTTCTTATATCCACTTCTTGAGTCAAAAGATAAAAAGCTTTTGTTTTCTGAACTTCGCGAGCGTGGAGGCGGAGTGATATACAAAGAGACATTATCCGGTGCATGGTGGGGAAATTCTCCAAACTCAAATTGGAACAGCCATCTTCATTCAGGACTTGGCTTGGCGGGAATTGTGCTGATGGAAGATGACAAGGAAGAAGCTAAAAAATGGATAGAAGTTGCGACAAACACTATGATCAAAATGCTTGATTTAGCTGGCGAAGAGGGAGCTGGAATAGAAGGACCCGGATATTGGGGATTTTGCTATCGCTCCGTCCAAGAGATGGTTTCTGCATTAAAAAATATCGGCGGAGACGACCTCTACTCTCATAAATTCTGGCAGAAATGCGTTGATTATCCGTTATATATGATGCGTCCCGATCAGTCAGGCTTTATGAATTTTTCAGATACAGGCTCTAATGGTTTAGGACCAAGTTATTTCTATTATGCAGTTGCATCAGCGACAAAAAATGGTTTGGCTCAATGGTTTGGTGACACAGTTCAAAAACAGAGTTCAATTTCATTTTGGGATTTGCTATACTATGATCAAAATATTAAGCCAATATCACCTGAGAATATGCCAACAGATAGGTTCTTTAAAAGCGTCCATATCGCAAGTTTTCGCTCTGGATGGGACAAAGACGCCGTTTTCTTCATTTTGAAAGGTGGTTCAAACGCATGGTCGCATTGCCATCTTGATCTTAACAGCTTTTTCATTGATGCTTATGGAGAACGTCTTGTAGTTGACCCAGGACCAGATCAATATTCAATCCATTATTTTACAAGTGTTGAGCCTGCTATTTCTACATCATGGCACAATACAATTGTTGTTGATGGAGCGGATCAAAGACAACCTCCAAGATATAGAATGAGTTTTGATCTTGAAGAGGGCGGAGACGCATATTGTCGCCTTTACGATTTCACATCTGACGACAACATTGCAACGATCAAAGGAGATGCGACAACAGCTTATAACGATTATCTTGACAAGTTTCATAGACATGTCATTTATATAAAGCCAAACTGTTTTGTTATATACGATGACATCAGATTGAAAGAAGCCCGCACTCAAAGACATGTCCAGTGGCTTCTGCATAGCGAATTGCCGTTCTCGGAAAATGACGATGGCACAATAGCTGTTCGTGGCGAGAGATGCTCGTTAATTATACATCCGATATTGCCAGTTGACTATCGTTATAAATTTTTAACTCCTCGTGTCTTGATGAAGGATAAAGACACAGGAAAAAGCATTAATTGCCTAAGCATTCGTCAACAATGGCATCATTTATGGAATGTCTCGCCTAAACGGTCGCCGTATCCGCAATGGGATTTTAGATCAAATGGGATTTTATATGGTCGTGACATTAAATTTTTAGTTGTTTTGACTGTCCTACACAATGATCAATCCTACGATCTTAAAATAAAACCGATTAAAATTGGAAATAAAGATGGCATTGAGATCATTAAAGGCGATAATGTCAAACAAATATGTTTTTAAAATTATACTGATGTTTGGACAATTTTGAGTTAAAAAATGTTGTTAGCTAACCAAATTTACTTTTATTAGGAAGAGAAAATCTTAAAATCCCCCTTTATCCCATAGCCATTAAGTTAAGGGAAAAACGTTATTTTTAACGTGAGATAATGTTGTTTTTAGCCCCGAAGGGGGCGCCATATTTATAGAAACGATAAACGCCAAAATACGAAGCTCCAGCGGAGCGAAATATGATGGGGAAATATGTCGCTCCTGACGGAGCTAAAAGATTTTTTATTTATGTGTTTTCTATAAATATATCACCCCTTCGGGGTTAAAAGTCC
>DTPJ01000259.1 GCA_011334435.1 Candidatus Poribacteria bacterium
GCCTGACCCTTCGTC
The DNA here is from genome assembly GCA_011334435.1 of Candidatus Poribacteria bacterium. GTDB lineage: Bacteria > Poribacteria > DTPJ01 > DTPJ01 > DTPJ01 > DTPJ01. Next base: position 16 of record DTPJ01000259.1, read on the forward strand.
AAATGGCAAATAAAGCACAAGCGTATCAGTTGCAGATGCCATTAAAGTTTGGGCAATAAAAACTGTGAAAATAGCAATAATAAGAGCTAAAAAGACGTTTTTTAGGTTTTTCATTGCATAAGCCCCCTTTTTGAATTAGGTAATACAAATAGCCACTAAAAACATAAGAAAGCAAGCTTTTCTTAATTATAAGCCCAAATCTTTATGAAAACCATCATACGCCTTTTTAGACGATAGATTAATCCTCCGGTTTAACCTGAATTCCGTAACCACCCTCAATATATGGGAAACGCTCTTCTAAATCATCGGCAAGATCAACACCGAGACCTGGCTTATCAGGCAATATCAACCAACCATCTTCAATCTTTGGTTTTTCTTTCAGTATCTCCCATTGAAGTGGACCTTGGATCATGCAGAGTTCAAGCACTTTCGGTTTTGGCAAACTTGCTACAAAATGTGCATTCGCCATTGTCATTAACCCGTTATGCCAATTATGCGGACACGTCCCGACACCATAGCGATCTGCTGTTAATGCTATCCTCATACCTTCTGTAATGCCACAGATACCCACATCTTGCTGAACGATGTCATAAGCCTTTTTGTCAAGATATGGTCTGAATTGCTCTTGTGTAGTTAATGTCTCTCCCCCTGAGATCGGCATATCAACTGAAGCAGATATTCTTGCATATCCGTCAATCTGATTGCCCGGTATTGGCTCTTCAAACCATGCGAAATTAAGTTTATCTAACTCCTTTGCGACAACTATTGCCTGATCTTCGGTAAATCGGCAATTTGCGTCTAACATCAATTCCATTCGTCCATTGACCTCTTGATGAAGCTCCTTCACCAATCCGAGAAATTTATCAACTGTCACGCCGTCCCATGACCATTCTGTCCCGATGCGGAATTTCATAGCGGTATATCCATCTTTTATATATTCTAATGCCTCGTCAATTAACTGATGTGGATTTTTCCGCCAGTTATAACGACATCCGCTTGACGCGTAAAGCCGAACACGATCAAGCGGAGTATCCGTTAAAAGCTCGGATACTCGTTTCCCTGCGATTTTCCCTTTCAAATCCCATAAGGCAGAGTCAATGCCTGCAACTGCGGTATCATAGGACCACGATCTGCCGTTTGTATGAGGGACAATATCTGGTTCTAAAGGGTCTTTTCCGATTAAGTTTGGCTCAAGCCATTTAACCCAATCCTTTATATGCGGAGGCACACCATAAGCACATGCTTCGCCAATCCCTTTTAAGCCATTATCAGTCTGAATTACTACGATTGCACAGTCAGCTTTGATTGTTCTGTATGTCCCTGTAAACCATTGTCGTTCTGGCTCATGGGGACGAGAAAGGCATATAGTTTCTATTTTTGTTATTTTCAATGTTACTCTTCCTCATATATTGAATCAAAGAAAGCTACAATGTCCTTCGCATCGGTCTCTTCCATAAATTTCATAGCCTCCCTTGGATGTAGGTTTAATCGTCCTGTAAGCATGTAAGGAATGCTATATCCCCATCTGAGTTTTTCTCGCAATGGCTCAATATAATCCCTAATACACTGTAACAAAGGACGTAGCTTAAATTTAGGGTTATGGAGAAATCCGACTAAAAGCTCTGTTTGACAGTTGCCTGCTCCTCTGCCAAGCCCTGCTAAGCTTGCATCTAACCTATTCGCACCCTCAATGAGAGCTTCAACAGTATTTGCATAAGCTAACTGCTGATTGTTATGAGTATGAATTCCAACTTCCTTGCCAGCAGGTTTAGCATAATCAAGGAACATCTTAGTCAAGTCCCTGACCTGCTCACTATAAAGCGCACCGAAGCTATCCACAACATAAATAGTATTGACAGGTGTCTCTATTAACGCTTCCAATGCACTTCTAATCTGACCTTCTTGAACTGTTGATATAGCCATCAAATTACATGTAGTCTCGTATCCTTTGTCGCTTGCGTCTTTGATCATATCAATAGCGGTAGGAATTTGATGTATATATGTAGCAACTCTGATCATATCCAAGACGCTATCTTCCTTAGGCAGTATATCCTCGTGATAATCTGTTCGTTCTGCATCAGCCATAACGGAAATTTTTATCTTTCCTACATTGTCACCGACTATTCTTCGTATATCGTCTTCATCACAAAATTTCCACAATCCGAAATCTTTTGGTGCAAATATTCTCTTTGATGCTTTATATCCCAATTCAATATAATCAATTCCCGCCATAATACAAGCCTGATAAACTGCTTTTACCGTGTTTTCATCAAATTGATGATTGTTCATTAAACCGCCATCCCGTATAGTGCAATCAAGCACTTTTATTTCAGGACGGTAGCCGATCCAATCCCTTTTGTAATCCCTTAAAGTTATCTCATTTTTCTTTTCCATTGTCCCTTTCATTTCATCCTTTCTTTTCCCTTTGTATAATTTTAATCACTATTTTTTACTTTTCCCCATGTAATTGCAAGTTTCTCTGAATTAGATACAGCTTTTACTCCCATTAAGTCTGCTAATTTGAATTCCTTATTGCTTGCCCAGACACGATCAACAGAGAATTTTCCCGACATATATGGGACAATATGGAATCTGAAATCTGCACCATTTCCTTGCTGTTTGAATTCCGCTTGTGTTATTGGAATAATCGCTATTTTCCATTCCCCTGTGCCTTCAAAGTTAATTAATCTCCCAGCTTGTGGAAGAGTTAAAGCAAAAGCGTTATTAGGATAGGCATCTCCTTTATCGTCATAATCCATTAATATCCCAGTAGAGCCGACATCTGGTTTATCATAATATTCAACTGCTATCCACAGTTTGTCCTCTTTTTCTTTATTTGCAATGACTGTGCTATCTATGTTGAAATAGATATGATTACCAACATTCAATCCGGGTGGAACTCTTGGAATTGTGCGACAATCTTTACCTCCGACAGTATCTGGTTCGTGAACACCATCTGCACCGGGAGCAAGGACTAAAATTCCTTGAGAAATATCCTTTTTCCCAAGATCGATCATCAATATACCCCAGTCCACAGACATAGCTAAGTTAGAAATTAGAAATGAAAACACAATCGCGAAAATAAAAACATGCAGTCTCATGTCCTTTGCCTCCTTTATGGATTAGTGAAGAAACTGTATGTTATATTCCAATCTTTTTTCTCATTTGGCGAAAGATTGGCAGATACAAAAGGTTCTGGACATATAGTTGTCTTCACCGTCCAAAAGTTTAGATGCACAATGGGATTATCTCCCTTTATTCTGACACCTGCACCAGTTTTTTTGTTAAGAACCGTTATATCGTAGTCCTTAGGATCATCGCTGAACCCCTCAAACTCACTGAATAACGATTCATCTCCAAGGTCTTTGACGAAATAAACTTCTTTATCGTTTACATCAAGAGAACCCTTTAAGTCACGCATAATTTTCACGTTAAATGGAAATTTCAAGACGTAATTTGTCCCTATCGGTGTGTTATCTATAATAAAGAAGTTATGATTATATTGCGAAGTCTCTATTGGTCTTGTGCCTGTATTTTTTAGAGAATGATATATTACAAATTCAGGCTTATCCTTTGCAAGTGTTATCCTTTTTATATAAGAATAGCTCCATCCGTTTATGCCTTCAAAATCCTGTTTGAACTCAATCCAATCTTTTCCATATTTAACTTCCCAACTTCCGGGTTTTATTATCTTGTATGATTGCCAAAACTTATAATTTGGCTCATCAATTTTCTCTAATAGTCCTATACCGATCTTGATAAACGGCTCACCGGGCTTTGCCTCTTTGTATCCTAACGCGTTAGGTTCGTTGAAATCGCCTGTCCTGAATTCCTCAACAGGACCAGTAATATCATCGTGATTATTCGGATCGTGAGTATTTTTCCATTCGCCGAAATATGTATGACCTTTATATTCAACCTGAGATATTACGCCAGACCAATCAAATCTCGTGCCTCTATAATAACCTTTTTCAGCGTCGGGAAGATATATGTTCACCTTGATCAAGCCATTGGATAGTTCAACTGTTGGAAACTTTGAGACCTCATCTGCATTGCTATTCATCGCACATAAGACAAAAGATAAAGATATACTTGCTATAAACATTCCTCTGATCATATTTTACCTCGCTTTCAATTTAGTAATCCGATATTCTTCGCCAAAAGCATATCCATCATATCCTAAATCATCAAGACGTAGATCGTCAAGGAAGATTCTTTCACCATTTTTCATCCATGATATTTTAGCAGAGATCGCTGTAAGTTCAGGTTCAATGAGACTTGA
>DTPJ01000335.1 GCA_011334435.1 Candidatus Poribacteria bacterium
ATTAATTACAGACAAAATAATAAAACATATCAGTATCAATTTAATTTTCATATTCACTGCCCTTTTATCTTAATCTATGTGCTATTTTTGTTTGAGTTTATCTGCTTTATCAAAACTTTCTAACGCTTCTTTATGCCTTCCAAGAGTAACCAATACCAATCCTCTGTTATGCCAAGTATCTGCATCATTAGGATTGATCTGGACAGCTTTATCAAAACTTTCAAGCGATTCTTCATATTTCCCTAAAATATCAAGCATACAACCCCTATCTTTCCAAGCAGAATAATAATCGGGATCAATTTCAATAGCTTTATCATAGCTTTTCAGAGCTTTCTCATAATCGCCGATTAGGTCATAAGCCCATCCGAGGTCTCGCCATGCCTCTTGTAGATTTGGATTAATTCTAATAGCCTCATTAAGGCATTTGACAGCTTCATCATATTTGCCTAATATTATTAGTGCAGTGCCTTTATCTCGCCATGATTTTGCGTCTTCTGGTGATAATTCAATGGCTTTTTCATAATTCTTTATTGCCTTTTCATGATCTCCAAGAGCATCAAGAACTTCGCCATATTCCCGCCAAGCATCAGGATCATCAGGACGCAATTGGACAACTTTTTCGTAAGCTTGAAGTGCCTCTTCATTTCTTCCCAGCATTATTAAAGCAACCGCTCGCATTGACCATGCGTCAACGAAATCAGGTTGTGCTTGGATAGCCGAATCTAAGTCAGCTAAGGCATCTTCATATTTATCTAATATTATCAAAGCAACACCTTTGGCATAAGAACTCATTATATTATTACGCATGGATCCTCCTCCTGCCTTAATAACTTAATTGACATTGTTGAGGCACTTAAATTTATTGAATTACACAAAAAGATAACCTTTTTATAGAACCTATCAAAAGATTATCATATTTGATCAATGAATGCAAGTATTATGTTTCTAAAAATACATATTCTGACGATCGGATATAAATTATGAGATTTTTCGCTTCGCTCAAAATGACATATACTCAATAGGTCTTTAAATGTTTCGGACTTTGACTAAATCGTCGTTCATAATACTTTGGATTTCGCCAGAATCAAGCTGAATAATTAAAGCACCATTTTTATCAATATCCAAAGCCTTTGCAAAGAATACATTATCAGATTTTTCTATTCTTACACGTTGACCTATCGTTATAGAAAGATTTTTCCATTCTAGATAAAAATCCGCTAAATCCTTTGTCATTCTTGTATATCTTAATTCTATCTGATAAAGTATATTTTGCAATAATTGAGTTGTAGAGACTTCATATCCTAATTCAACACTCAAAGACGTAGCAATGTCAAAGATTTCTTCTGGAAAATCTTCCTTAAGAATGTTAACATTTACTCCAAATCCGACCACAAAGAAATCTGCACAGTTCCCTTCTATTTTAGATTCTACTAATACACCAGAGACTTTTTTATAGTTTATTACAATGTCATTTGGCCATTTTATCATGGCATTTAAATTAGTTAGATGACGTATTGCATCAACAATGGATATTGTAGTTATTAGGTTTATATTTCCAGAATGAGAAAGTGGTATCTGAGGACGCAATATTAATGAAGCCAAGATGCTTTTTCCTTTTGGAGAAAACCATTTCCTGCCTAATCTACCCTTACCCATCGTTTGGCTATTAGCAATGACAAGAGTGCCATCAACAGCTCCATTATTTGCTATCGCAAAGGCTATGTCATTCGTTGACGTGACCTCATTAAAATATATGATCTTTTTGGCGATTATATTTGTTTTTAATCCTGCTTTTAATTCGCTTATTTTCATTTATTTTATGATAAACTTTCAAAATCCACTTTTGTCACATAAACATCAGATAAAAATCAATTCTGCCAAACATTATAAACTTTTTATGATAATTATTATATGATAATTATTATTAGTATAAGGTTTTGCTTGTCATCTGGCAAGACCATTTTATTTTTGGTTAGTTATCAATTTTTGATATTTAATATTTTTCGTGTTGATCTGTGTTTTTCCGTGGCTAATTGACCAGAGTTTGAATTAATTTTTGGACTTGATAAATGTCACATCAAGCGTTAATATATAGGCATTAAGCCGTCTCAGTTATTTAAATTTACTCTGATTAGGAGAAGTTATATGAACTATATGATCCATACATTTATTTCTTTGGCAATATGTATTTCGTCTGAATTAGATATTCCTTTCGGTGTCGCTGATTCTGCTTGGAAATCGGAATTAGGAAATCATCGTGTCCGTATATATGTTCCTGAAAAGTCCGATGCAGTTTTAGCAGAGATCTGTTGGAGAAGACGTGATCCAAAGCCAGAAAACAAAGCTATCATGGTATTTGATGCCTTAACAGGTGAACAGATCAACAACGTATTTGTATCAGAGATAAATCGGGAATTAGGAAAAATTATCTTCCAACCAAAAACTGTTCCCGGTGAATATTATGTTTATTATATGCCGTATAGAGCTAATCCGTTGCCTTGGGCTTATGTGACAGAATATTTAATCCCACAGTCAACAGCGGATCAAACATGGCTTGATAGCATTTCAAATATTGACAATCTTCCGAAAGCGAAAATCCTTGAAATACAGGCAAGGACGGAATTTGACCGCTTTGATCCTATGGAGATAATAGCAACAGAGGAAGAGGTAAAATCGCTTATAGAAAGTAACAAAGATCAGTCATATTTATTATTTCCAGAAGACCGCAAGTATCCAATAAGAATGACAGATGATCTGCCTTTAAGATGGATACGAAGCGGTGCAAAGAATGAATTTTTTGGTGAAGCTCAGCGGGGCGAATTTTTTGTATTCCAAGTTGGTGTTTATCCGATTAAATCAAACATTGAGGATATAGATATAGATTTTGATAGATTGACAATGCCAATAAGCGACTTCCGATGTTTCAATAAAGGTGGGATTGATTGGTTAGGAAGACCGATACATAAAACCATATCTATTGAAGCTGGCAAGGTTGGTGCTTTATGGTTTGGAATGCAGATTTTAGAAGATGCAGAACCCGGTGAATATCATGGCAAGCTAATAATCAAGCCAAAAAATCTCCCTGAAACGTCGGTCAAAATATCGTTGAAATTGGACGAAAAGATCATAGAAGATCATGGAGATAATGAACTTTGGCGACTTGCAAGGCTTAGATGGCTTGACTCAAAGATCGGTCTTGACGATGAGATCACAAAGCCTTATATACCATTAAAGATCAACGATAAAGAAGTTGAATGTCTCGGAAGAGCAGTTAAATTTGCAGACAACGGTTTGCCAGAAAGCATAAAAAGTGGTTCTAATGAGATATTAGCAAAGCCTATTAGTATAAACATCAAGACTGAAAATGGTCTGATCTCATCTGATAACTCTAATATCACATTATCAAAGAGGTCCAATGGAACGATAATTTGGGATTCGGTCTCTGAAAACGAATACTTCACTATCAACTGTCAGTCAAAAATGGAATTCGACGGCTTTATCAATTTTCGTATATCTATAAAGTCAAAGAAAAACCTTGATGTCAAAGATATTTATTTAGATATTCCGATCAAGCGAGAGGTCGCCGTTTATATGATGGGGATGGGTTGTAAAGGCGGTTATCGTCCAAAGGATTGGAAATGGGTTTGGGACGAAAATTTGGCGAATAATAGTATCTGGATCGGCGATGTTAATGCTGGGATTTACTGTAAACTCAAAGGAACTGAGGACATTTGGGAACTATACAGACTTAAATCTGATGGAATACCGAAGGATTGGCATAACGGCGGAAAAGGCGGTTGTAGGGTTTTTGAAGATAACGATGTTGTAGTCGTCCAAGCTTACACAGGCGAAAGAAATATAAAAGACGGCGAAAAATTAGACTTATGTTTCAGCTTGATTATAACACCATTAAAGCCTCTGGACGCTTCACATTGGAATCAGAGATATTATCATGCTTACGTCCCAATTGATACAGTCAAGCAATCTGGCGCAAATATAATCAATATACATCATGGAAATGAGATCAATCCAAATATCAATTATCCCTTTGTGGTACCAGAGAAAATGGCAGAATACATAAAAGAAGCTCACGAGAAGGATATTAAAGTTAAGATATACTATACAATTCGTGAATTAAGCAATTATACTGCTGAGATATGGGCGTTAAGGAGTTTAGGCTATGAGATATTCATTGATGGCGGAGGCGGTGGGCATTCTTGGCTTTGTGAGCATTTAGTCTCTCATTATACACCTGCTTGGCATCATGTTTTTTCTGATACAGAAGTGGATGCG
>DTPJ01000592.1 GCA_011334435.1 Candidatus Poribacteria bacterium
AGAATTTCAAAAATCTCCCTTTATTTAAAAGTCTCCCTTTCCCAAAGGGAGATTTAGAGGGATTTACAGACATTTTAATTGAATAGTAAATGGATTCCTGCTTGCGCAGGAATGACAGAAAGACGTTATGGATTTCTGATGCAGTTTACCCCTGCGGAAATAGGGGCAGGAAGACAGAAAGACGATAAAGATCATTCACTTCATTAGAGATCCTTCACTTCGTTCAGGGTGACATATAAATGTTGTTTTATAAATGTCATTTTAACACATAAATATCATTTTAACACATAAATATCATTTTGGCACATAAATATCATTTTGGGCGAAGCGAAAAATCTCGATGAGCGAGTAGAGGAATCTCAATGGGAAAGCCCCAAAAAGTAGGGGATTTTTAAGATTTTCTCTTTCTACTAAAAATAAATTCGGTTGGCTAACAATATTTTTTAACTCAAAATGTCCAGATTTTAGTATTTTTTAATAAATAGAGTTAATGTTTTTATATTGAAACAATGAAAAGGGAGATCAAAAAAAGGAGATTAATAATTTGATGATACTAAAAGGAAAAGCATGGAAATTTGGCGATAACATAAGCACCGATCTAATAGCTCCTGGGAGATATTATCATCTCAGGTCAAACTTGCCGGAATTGGCAAAACACGTTTTAGAAGATGCAGACCCAGAGTTTGCTAAAAACGTAGATAAAGGCGATTTCGTCGTCGGAGGACGGAATTTTGGATTAGGATCAAGCAGGGAACATGCCCCTGTTATAATAAAACTCGCTGGCGTTAGTGCTGTGATAGCCAAAAAATTCGCTAGGATCTTCTACCGAAACGCTATCAATATCGGTCTGCCTGCGATAGAATGCGATACCGATCTGATCTCTGCTGGCGATGAATTAGAGGTTGATCTTTCATCAGGCAAAATATTCAATAGAACCCAAGGCACTGAGATACCATTTAAACCATTGCCGACGTTTATGACAAAGATATTAATGGACGGCGGACTTTCTGCTCATATAGCTAAGCATGGCGATTTCAATCTGGAGGGATAAGAGGTGAAATTTGATAAACTCACAGTGCCTAAAGATGGCGAAAAAATAGATGTAGTTGATGGAAAACTCTGCGTTCCTGATAAGCCGATAATTCCATTTATAGAAGGTGATGGTGTCGGTCCTGATGTAACTAAGGCGATGATAAGGGTTGTTGATTCTGCGGTCTCAAAGGTTTATGGCGGAAAAAAGAAAATCGTTTGGTTTGAGATTTACGCAAGCGAAAAAGCAGAGGAGATTTATAATAGTTCACTCCCCGATGACACTCTCAAAGCGATGGAGTATTTCCGTGTCAGTATAAAGGGTCCACTTACAACTCCCGTTGGAGAAGGACATAGAAGTTTTAACGTCACTATAAGACAATTATTGGATTTATATGCTTGTGTTCGTCCTGTGAAATATATCAAAGGCGTCCCTGCACCTGTTAAAGAGCCAGAGAAGTTAGATGTGGTGATATTTAGGGAAAACACCGAAGATGTATATGCAGGGATAGAATGGTCTGCTGGATCAGAAGAGGCGAATAAGGTTATATCGTTCCTTAAAGAAAATTTTAATGTGAGTATAAGGGAAGGTTCAGGCATCGGAGTTAAACCGATGAGTGCCTATGCGACAAAAAGGCTTGTCCGAATGGCTATCAAATATGCGATAGACAAAAATCGTAAAAGTGTAACACTTGTCCATAAAGGCAATATTATGAAATATACCGAAGGAGCGTTTAAGACTTGGGGATATGAATCTGCAAAAGAAGATTTCGGAGACAAAACCATAACAGAAGCAGAATTAGGGTCGCAACCGTCGGACAAAATAGTCATAAAGGACAGGATCGCTGATAGTATGTTCCAGCAGATTTTGATAAGACCTGATGAATACGATGTCATTGTGACACCAAACTTAAACGGGGACTATCTATCAGACGCATGCGCGGCACAGGTTGGCGGATTAGGCATCGCACCGGGGGCGAACATCGGCGATGGAATGGCAGTTTTTGAGGCAACTCATGGTAGCGCGCCTAAGTATGCTGGGCTTGATATGGTCAATCCCGGGTCTATTATACTTTCAGCTGTGATGATGTTGGAATATATGGGCTGGGACGAATCCGCAAACATAATAACATCAGCTTTGGAAAAGACAATTCTTCAGAAGCGAGTTACTTATGACTTTGAGCGATTGATGGAAGGGGCAACAAAGTTGTCAACTTCACAATTTGCATCGGCGATTATAGAGAATATGTAAGGAAGTGATTAAAACATGACTCAGACAATTGAAATTGAAATCAGCCAAAACGGGCAACCTACAAAGGAGATAGTAAGTCTGTTCCCAAAACAAGGCGAATGGACAGAAGATGACTATTTTCGCCTGCCCGAAACTAATAGGATAATAGAATTATCAGAAGGGAGGCTAATCATTACACCATCACCGACAGAAAAACATCAGAGAATATCTTTAAACCTACTGCTTCAAATTGCAAATTATGTAAAAACTCACAAATTAGGAGAAGTCCGCCACTCTCCTTTGGATGTTAGGCTATATAGAGGTGTAATCCGAGAGCCTGATATAGTTTTTATGAGCAACGAGCATAGGGATAGAATCACAGAAAAATATTGGGGTGTGCCTGATCTTATAGTGGAGATATTATCCGAAAGCACAGAGAAAGAGGATAGAGTAACTAAATTCTTTGAATACTTAAAAGCTGGTGTATCTGAGTATTGGATAGTTGATCCTTTTAGGCAAACCATAGAGGTTTTCGTTTTAGAAAACGAAACTTATGTGACTTTTGGAAAATGGGGAATTGGCGAAACTGCCAAGTCAAAACTATTAGATGGTCTTGAAGTCAATGTTAAAGAAGTAATAGATTAAGATATTTATTTGTGCTTTTTCGTATTTATAATCTATGGCATTGGTATCTTGCATCATCACAAGGACTACTTCTTCTAAATCACTTGTTTTATCAATATTACCAATGCCTTTGTATCGGATTCAATACCGTTTATTTCCCGCTAAGAAAGGTGATATATCCTTCTACGGATTATATTTCAGGATTAATCCCCACTGTGCTACTGCAAAAGCGACATTTGGTTTAGGGGCGCTAATATCATAGATGGTGACTTTTTCAACGCCTTTTGTTTTTCCTGTTCGTTCAACTTTCCAAGTTTTACCGCCATCAGTTGTATGCAATATTGTTGAGTAATCGCCGACGACAAATCCTTCTTGTTCAGAGACAAAATCAACGCCATAGAACCATTCTTCTGATAGTCCGCTATTTTGCACGGTCCAAGTTTTACCGCCATCAGTAGTAGCAACGATAGTTCCACCTTCACCAACAGCCCATCCGACATTTTCATTGACAAATTTTACAGCACTTAGATTGCTATCTGTATTACACTTTTGGGCTACCCAGGTTTTCCCGCCATCAGCGGTCATTTTTATAGTTCCATTTTCTCCGACAACCCAACCTTTTTGGGGTGTAACAAATTGAATATCCCAAAACCCCGGATCGCCTTCGCCAATATTTGCATTAGCTCTACCTTGAACAAGGGGGGTCCATTTCGTTCCGCCCGTTTGAGTTACTAAAATCGTCCCATTTCCGCCAACAGCCCATCCATTTTTAGCATCAATAAAGAAAATTCCATATAGGGCAGTTGCTACGCCACTAACTTGACGATCCCATCTTTTACCGCCATCTTTAGTTGAAATAATAACACCAGAGCCTTTAAACAAGTCTCCACATGCCCAACCATTCTTTTCATCAACAAAATGGACATCATATAAGTCAGCATAAAGGTCTGATTCTTTAATTTCTGGGATCTGCATCATATCCCATTTTGCCCCACCATCGCTTGTAAATAACACGGTTCCGTTGTCTCCAACAGCCCAACCTTTATTTTCGTTAATAAAGCATACAGATCGGATATAACCATCAAGGTCACCGTCTCTTGATTTATCCCATTTAGCAAATACAGAAACGCTCATATTGATAATCAAAGCGATGATTACTATGAATAATGTCAGACTTCTTCGCATTTTACTCCTCCATTTCACAAAACAATTAACTCGCACCTTTCAATGTTAATTATATCATTACATAGATAATATGTCAACCTATTTGGGAAGATTGGGGAAGATTTATAGAATAAGCCATAATGACATAGATATAATCCTTATATGCCAAAATGGCGTTATTATTTTTGTTATGCCTGAAATTTTATGTGCGTTCTAATCCTTGTATAATGCGACCAAATATAAT
>DTPJ01000466.1 GCA_011334435.1 Candidatus Poribacteria bacterium
CAAGCATTAGGAAGCATTAGAATGTAAAGGACGCGACAGTTCCTTTACCACCGATAGCCCATATACCACCGCTCTTAGTTGCTGAAATGCCTAAGAAGTTTTGGTTACCGACCCTATTTTCATTCCAAGTCCTTCCACCATCGGAAGTTTTTAGGATAAGACCATTTTCACCAACAGCCCAGCCTTCGTTATCGTTTGTAAAATTAACGCCGAATAAGTTATTGATTGTCTTACTTGTTTGCACCATCCAAGTTTCACCGCCGTTGGTTGTATGCAAGATTAAGCCTTGCGTTCCCACAATCCAGCCTTTTGTTGGGCTTATGAAGAACACATCTCGTAAGTAACTCTTTTGTTTAGGATCGGTTTGAACATTCCATTTTGCACCGCCATTGGTTGTAGATAGAATAGTGCCATTCTGTCCAACTATCCAGCCCCTATTTGGATCAAGAAAATAGACCCCGTAAAAAGTGGTTCTATCCATATAAGGCTGTTTAATCCATCTTGCACCACCATTTGTCGTATAAAGAATAGTTCCCTCTCTACCTACTACCCAACCACGGTTAGCGTCAACAAAATAGACACCGTTTAATGTCTCGTCTGTGAAACTTGTCTGTGGAATCCATTTATTGCCATCGGGAGAATGAAGTATAATACCTTTTTCACCGACAGCCCAGCCCATAACTTGCGTCCCTGTATTGATAAAGTGGACAGACCATAATGCAGCGGAAACTTTTTCTGCACCGAACGTTGTCCCATCTGAGAACGTGACCTTGCCTGATGTGCCATCAACTTGATATTGCCAACTTACTCCACCATCGGCAGTTTTTGCGATAAGCAATGGTCGTCCAACTGCCCAACCTGTGTTGTTATCAATAAAAGAAACATCTTTAAGGTCTTTGTTCTGAGTTGATACAATCTTCCATGCCGCTTCAGCTATTGTAATACTTGCACTGCTTTTTACATTTCCAGAAGCAACAGTGACCTGTCCTGAGCCTGATTTGCGAGCGATAAAATTCCCTGAGTTATCTATCTGACCTATATCCCCAGAGACCGTCCAAGAAATATCTACATTTGGAATAGGCTTGTTTGAACTATCATAAGCGACAGCGGTAAATGATCTTTGATCTCCGGGCTTCATTCTAAGTGTCGGCGGATTGATCTCTATCCTCGCAACTTGTGGTTTAGATGGAGTAATATCAACAGGGGGAGTCACTTGGGGGGTAGTATTAACATTAGTCACATCTTTGCTTGTTTGTCCTTGCTGAACTCCACCTGTTTGTGGGATTTGTTGTCCGCCTGTCTGTTGTGCAACTTGCTGTCCTCCTCCAGCAGGAGTTGATGGCGTCTTTGTTACCCTTCTGACCATTGTTTGGCTCAATGGTTGACCTGTTGATGCGTTTACAACGGTTATGCCGATCTCGTTTTTGCCATCTTTAAGCTGATAGGAATCAAGGCTAAAACTTCCTGCACGGACAAAAGCTAACTGGTCTCCGATCTGCACTGCAACACCTTCCATAGAGGCATTTTTCATTGCTGCGGACACTTTTCCCTTAACTGCAATAGTTGCTTCTTTTGTGTTAGTGCCATCTGATGGCGATTCTATTACCAAGTCAAACACCGGTGGTTTTGTCCTAAGCATCTCTTCCAAAGCATAGTCATATTTGCCGGGGTCAATCCTAAGTTGTTTAGTGCTTGGATAACTGATACCAGATTCGCCGAAATCCACATTTAATACTGAATTATCCTTAGCTCGGAATTCAAGTCTTGCCGCTCCTGTATCATCGGAAAACGAATTAGCAAGTGAGAGTTGTATAGATGGATCGGTAATTGTAACTGGAACGCCAGAAACTGGACTTCTCTTATCGTCATAGACCTGTGCCACTAAAACCCTTAACTTTGAGAAAGTAACAGATACTTTACGATATGTCTCACCAGCAGAAAGTATCAACGTTGGCTCAAGTAATACCACTTCTGATTGACCGTTTTGTGTCTCTATCTTTGCCCTATCTATGCCAAATCCAGTTTCCTTATAATCTATCTTAACGCCGATCTGTGAGATACTGTTACCTCTGAAAGCCTTTAAAACTGCCTCTCCATCTCTATCAGTTTTCACAAATTCATTCGGCATAGATTGCTCATATATGACAACGTTGTAAAGTGATTTCGGTTTCTCACCTGCGCCAGGGTCTTTGACAACCTTAAATGGCACTTCTACGAAAAATCTTTTTTCAAGGGCTTTCGCGACTTTATGCCTTTGACCTCTCCATGGGAATATATGGAACGATCTCAATTCATTTATCTGCTTTTTCAGATCGATGACCATTGATTGTGGAATAGGCGAATTTCCCATACTTGCTATTTGTTTCGCGATAGTATCTGATCTACTCAAAAGCTCTGTATTTTTCCCATAAGAGAACGCTATGCCCATTATTATAAGTCCAAGGACTAAAATTTCTATTCCTAATGGGATTAGCCACCTAATCAGATTCTTTTTCATCGCTTGTGATGTCGGCGTCACAAATCCCCGAACTGAGAAGATTGCCTTCAAAAACGCATCCTTTATAAAGAAACTTCTTGATTCCGCAGGTGCAGAAGCTGACGGAGATACCCTAATGTTGTAACTTTTCTCAATGTCACCCATAACGAGATCAACTGGAGAAACTTCTTGAAGACTGCTCGTTAGATACACACCTTGAAGTGTAGGACGATCAAGATATGTGCTTTGACGGAAAAGCGTTGATACAAAATGGTTGACTTTGTTAAAAGAAAGCTCTAATTGTCTTGGGAAAAGATATATGCCTCGTCTTTTTTGTATCTCTATTTCAGGTGTCATAACTTTATGCACATAGGATTTTAATGAGTTACATAATATTGTCCATTCGTCTTTGAAAGCATTAGGTATGTTGGATTGTTGTTGGGCATTTAAGGAGAATCCCAATATTTGATTGCGTTCATTTGTACTGAGAGAGCCAAAGAAATCTGTAAAGCCGTTTATAAGATCACATTTTGTAAATATGAGATAGACAGGCAAACTGACGCCTAATTTCTCAACGATATTATCTATGCGGTCACGGATGTTTTGCGATTCGCGTTCTATTTCGTCATCTTTTGCGTTAATAATACGGTTGATGTCAACGGCTATGATAAGCCCATCCATAGGTTTTGTTCTGCGATAACGTTGCAAAATATCAAGGAATGAAAGCCATTCAGCGTTATCAATAGACTTATCAGGTTGACTGACATAACGTCCAGAGGCATCCATAATAACAGCTTCGTTAGCAAACAACCAATTGCAATCCCTTGTTGTTCCCGGTGTCAGTTCAGTTGCAGACGGATCGCGGAGTTTAAAATCTAATCCTGACCGCATAATTAAACTTGTTTTTCCTGATCCCGTAGGACCTAATAACATATACCAAGGAATGGCATATTGTGCATCTGCTTTTCCCACATCTTTGCCGACTTTTGATTCACGGATGGACTTTATGGCGAATTGAAGTTTTTCTTCAAGATTTTTTATCCTTCCCTTTCCGCCAGCGGTTGCATCTGCCAATCGTTTAGAGTCTTTTTTAACACGGACAGCAGTCAAAATAAAAAGCACTGCCCAAACTAATATGATGATAATAGTTGCTATTATCGCAAATATAAGCATAGGTCTTCTATGAAACCCAAGCTTTATGCCAACCCCCCAGAAAGCACCCCATATTATAATTAATACTGCTGGAAGCCATTTTGCCGGCAGTTTTTTTAACAAATCTATCCAGAACATATCTTTACCCTCCAAAAATCAACTTTTATCTTATTTCAGTTATGCACTGATCTAATTTATAAGCCTACTCTTGATATGCCATCAGCGAGCATATTTGCTAAACTAACCATCTTAACTTTAAGGACTATGAATATAATTATTGCAACCAAAGCAACAAATCCATAAGAGGCATATACAAGCCATTTTGGTATCATACTTCTCTTTTTCATTGCGATCTTCTGCGGTTCTGAGTGAGGCGAGAGTTTATCAGAAACTTTAAATCCTAATTGTTCGCGAATTCCGTTGATATATGCCTTCAATTCTTCTGGTCCCAAAATTTTATATCTTCCTTCAAACCCAAACATCAAGCACATATAATAAACTTCAAGCAAATGTAGCTTTTTATTATCAGTCCTGATCCGCTCAATTCTATCAAAAAACATCTCTCCAGCTAAGGCATCGTTAAAATATTCTACGACGAGAGGATTATTCAGCCAGACATTTCTAAGTGACCAATTTGAGTATAAAACCGTCTCATCTACAAG
>DTPJ01000571.1 GCA_011334435.1 Candidatus Poribacteria bacterium
AAAATTAAAATTTGCTAAAAATACCAAATTGGTTATTGATGGGACTTTATATGCAGAAGGTCAAGAAAATAAGTCTATAACTTTCACATCAAACGAGACAGATCCAAAGCCCGGCGATTGGGGAGGGATAATATTTAATGAGTCAAGTTTAAATTCCAAGATGGAGTTTTGCGTTATTCAATTCCATTCCGCTATCTTATGCCGATCTGATTCGTTAAAGCTGAATAATTGCATTATCGCAGAAGGAAGCCTTGCTGGTATAATCTTTGAGATCACATCACCGACAATAGAGGACAATATAATAACAAAGAATAATGTAGGCATAATATGCGATAAATCGTCATCGCCGACAATTTCACATAACGCCATCACTTCTAATTTAAATGATGGAATAGAATGTAAAGGGTCGTCTTTTCCGACAATATCCTATAATGTTATAAGCAATAACAGGAGAAATGGTATATATTGTTATTCTGGTGCAACACCGACTATAAGTTTTAATAACATAACATTTAACGGAAGTTGGGCTGTAAGCGGGGGCGGTAAATTGTCGTCAAATTTCATAAAAGGAAATAGAGAGCAAGGCATAGATGCTGTTGATACGAGGGAATCTTTATCCAGTAGTCAGTATCAGGGCGTTGAAAATGTTGAGTCTGCACGATCATCAGCAGTTGCAGAGGCAGGCGTTAGGAAAAAAGAAAGATGGTAAGCTAAATCAGTTATTATTTTTATTGATAGATAATTAAAAAAATTTTTGATTTCTTGCTAATATCTTGAAAAATTTCGTTAAATGGTATTTTTTTGATAGTTCTTCACAAAGGGTCTTAAAAAAACTTGATCCAGTTAATAATATGATCTATAATTGATATGAAAGATAATTTATATCAATTATAGTCAAGAGAGAAGTTTCCTCAAATGGCTATGACCTAAAATTATTATGTGTTACGGTTTTAGTAACAAACCGGGGAGGTTGAGCTATGAAAAGGTTTGTTTTGCTTTCAATGATTGCCCTATTGTCAATTTGTCTTATCGGTATGGCTTATTCCGCACCAAAACTGTATTCAAAAAACAATGTTTTGGCTGTTTTCCTTACCAACAATTCAACGACCAGCAGTGATATGACATTGATCGTCAAATGTGAAGGTGGCGGAACGACATATTTTGACGAAGGAGCAGAGATCAAATACTTTATCCCAAGTGCAAACGTGGCTAATTGGACTACGAAGGCATTTGATGACTCGTCATGGACGAAAGGAGTATCTGGTATAGGATATGCTGATGGCGATGATAATACCACAATTGCAGGTCCTCCTATGACATCTGTTTTTGTCCGCTATCATTTTGATGCTCCTAACGCCGCTAGCGTAAAGACCATAACTTTATGGTTTGACTACGATGACGCGTTCATCGCTTGGCTTAATGATGTTGAAGTTGCCCGTTCTGACAATATAAAGGCGGTTGCTGTCGGCAAAATCACAAATTGGGACGAAGGACTTGGAATAACAGATCACGAATCAACAGATACACCAGCAGGCAAGCCTAATGCTACACGATGGACAAAAGCTGTGGGAACTGCTGGCGGTCAAATTATGAAATTTGATGTAGATGTTGAACTTGGCGATACTGTCTCATCTGTTAGCCCAAGAGCAAAGATCACATCAACTTGGGGAGAGATCAAATCAGTTAGATAACATTAATTTTGAGTTAAATTTTAATAATAGCAAATATATGAGGGCGGTTATTATGGTATAATCGCCCTTCTATCTATATCTAACTGAGTTATTAAAAGGTGGGATTAAAAATGTCTAAACAAGTTTTACTCTATTTAACTATCACCTTTCTAATCTTATGTTTATCCTCTACGTTCTGCTTTTCTGCAAACCCATTATTATATCTCAAAGATAATGTCCTCGCTGTTGGAATTTACAATAATGCTCTCACAAGTAGTGATATGACTTTAATTGTTCGTTTGGATGTTGGAGGGAAAACGATAATTGATGAAGGCTATGAGATCGCATATACAATTCCAAATAAAGATATAAAAGATTGGAATACAGTAAAATTTGACGCATCTGACTGGAAGATAGGCGTATCTGGTATAGGATATGCCGACGGTGATGATAACACAACAGTTCCTTCTGGTATCGCATGTGTCTATGTCCGTTATTATTTTGATGTTCCGAATGCTAAGGATGTCCGAGAGATGACCGTTTGGGTTGACTATGACGATGCCTATATTCTATGGCTCAATGATGTAGAAATTGGGCGATCTGATAACGTAAAGAACGTTGAACCAAAAGGTGTCCCAAAGTGGAATCAAGTATTGGGAATTAGCGATCACGAATCAACAGATACTCCTGCTGGCAAGCCAAACGCTACACGATGGACTAAAGCGGTTGGACCCGCTGGCGGACAAATTATGAAACATACGGTAGAATATGACTTTGGCGGGGAACAACAGAAAAACGTAGGTGCAAAACCAACGGGTGCTGGCGGACAAAGTGCTTCTGGTGCTCCGTTATTTCTCAGGAATAACGTCCTCGCAGCTGTAAATTTTAATGATGCAGCATCAAGTTCAGATATGACGCTTATACTACGTTTGACAGGAGATGGCATTATCTACGTTGATGAAGGAAGTCCTGTAAAATATATTCATGACCCTGATAATGCTGACGTTCCAGATACTTGGATACAGACGAAATTTGATGATAAATCTTGGAAAAGCGGTATATCTGGTGTGGGATTTTCAGATAACGATGACAACACAACAACTCCCGCGAGTTTAATCTCTATATATACTCGCTATAAATTTGACGCTCCTAATGCCAATAAGATTAAGGAATTGGTGCTTTTAGCGGACTATGACGACGCCTATATCGCATGGCTCAACGGTGTCAGAATCGCCTCTGCGGGCATAGGTGCTATCTCTGCCGATCCGCCTGCATGGGACGCATCAAAAGTTGCAAGCACGGTAACTAACCACGAAGCATCTGACTTACCAGCGGGCAAGCCTAATGCAGCGAGATGGAACAGCGGAACCGTTGTCAAAACCGTTGTTGATTTCAGATATGCAGGAAGTGATGCGTTACCTGTAGAGCCGAAAGGAAAGCTTGCTAACACTTGGGGCAGGATTAAGAATCAGTGATCAGTAATCAGTGATCAGTGGTTTTGAATGTGGTTAATTTTTACTGATCACTGATTAATTTTTTGAAAGGAAAAGATTATGAAGGTTCTGATAACAGGGGCAAGTGGAAGACTTGCAGGATACGTTATTCGCGAGTTGATGGATAGACACGAACTTGTGCTTTCATCAAGACGGAAACCAGCAGAGGAATTCTCAAAATTTAAATGGATACAAGGTGATCTGACCAATTTTGACGATTGTAAACGTATGGTAGAAGGTGTTTCTGCTATTCAGCATCTTGGCGCTCAACCTTGGCCTGTTGATTATCCAAGAGACAGGGCAAGGGCAAATGAAATGGGAATACCATTTGACGCTACCTTTAAAACTAATATGCTTGGAACTTATTATCTTATGCAATCAGCAGTCGCAGAAGGAGTGAAAGTCGTTGTGATGGCTGGGAGTAACTGTGCTTTGGGACATGGTTTCCGAATTAGCAATACACCATTCCCAATCCATTATCTACCAATAGACGAAAATCATCCAACTTATCCAGAGGATTCATACAGTTATTCTAAACGCGCTGGCGAAGAATTGTTGGCAAGTTATACACGTGCTTTTGGTATCAGAACATATATCACACGTCCAGCAGGTATCACACCAGAAGAACGTCGGATAAATATGGCGAAAAATGCGACAAAAGCAAGCGGTTGGACTGACTGGATGTGGTGTTGGGTAGGAAGTGAAGACGTCGCCAGTGCGCATCGGTTGTTGATGGAAAACGCCGATAATTTGCCACCACATGACGTATTCTTTTTGAATGCTGATGATACAACTGCTTTGGAGCCATCAGGGGAATTAGTAGAGAAATTTAGACCCGATTTACTGCCTTTGTTTATTGCTGGATATATGAGCGGGCATCAATCGTTTCTCAGTAATGCTAAATTGAAACGTGCAGTCGGTTGGGAACATAAGACAAGTTGGAGGAAGTGATAATGGATAAGGTGCGTATAGGTGTCGTCGGAGCTGGTAGCATATCTGTCAGAGGGATATTGCCCCATCTTGCACAAGAGGATATAAAAGATAGAGTTATTATGACCGCTGTCTGTGACCCTGTCCCAGGACGAGCAAAAGCAGCATCAGAAAAATTTAATATTCCTTATGCT
>DTPJ01000306.1 GCA_011334435.1 Candidatus Poribacteria bacterium
AATTTTATAAGGGCGATTCCAGCGACAGCAGCTCAGACCAATAACGTCTTGACATCCATAGTGCCACAACAAACAAAGGAAGTAAGCACAACAGCAGAAACTCCGCCAGCTTCTAACGTTAATGCTGGCGTACAGACTGTTGCTCAACCTGCTCCTAAAGCTTTACCGTATGGATTAAAGCCTATTGAATTAACTTTTACAGGAGATTATAATGCAGTTATAGGTTTTCTCAATGCTCTAAAAAGTAGTGGTCAATATCTAACGATAAGTAGCCTAAATATGACAAGCAGTTCTGATAAAGCATCAACTATAAATGTAAAGGTAGTTTTAAATCTCTTAAAAATGGGTATAACAGTAAATACGCTTCCAATTCAAGTGGCGAAGCTTAACCAAAATCAACAATCCGCAGGGAGACAGCAAAGCACATCAGTGACGTCAAATTTGCCTGATGTGTCGTCAGTAAAAACGTTAATCTCTGCACAGAACGCTATATATGCTCAAAGAAATGCACAGACGACAGTAAAGGTAGCAGGCGCTCCACAGCAAACAACCATCGATCAAGTTTCTACTCCTGCTCCGACTGCTCCTCCGCCAAAGGTAGTCGCTACAGCAACAGTGACACAAAAACCCGTGGCACAAAAAACTGTAACTACACCAGCACAAACTACACAGGTAGCAAAGCAACCTCAAACAACAGCAGTTGCTAAGCAAACACCCGTAGGAGTGAATACTGCGGTATCACCGAAAGTGACACCAGCTCAAACAACGAAACAGATGCAGACTGAGATAAAGCCAGGACCTAAGACAGATACTAATATTGTTGCTTCCTCCCCAAAACCAACAGAAAGCAAGACACAACCCATCACTAAGCCTGCGTCTGTTTCACTTTCTAAACAGCCGGTTGCAGTTGCAAAACAGCCAACTCAATCATATAATGGTAGCGAGGCTAAACAGTTAAAAGCCCCTACTGATATTTCTCAAAAAACGACAACTCAGACACAAAAAGCGACTGCGGAAGTTACCAAACCGTCACCACAAAAGGTGTCTCCGCCTGCACAAACTATTACTCCGACAGTTAGCAAACGTCAGTATGCTGTTAGGGTTGGCAAGTTTTCTTATTATGAGAATGCAGAGAACCTTGTTAAGACGCTCAAATCACATAATTATAATCCGTGGATAAAAACATATTCTTATGGTAGAAAAACTACCTATTGGGTATATGTAGGGACTTTTGGAACAAGAGAAGAGGCTGAAAGGTTTGCAGAATCAATGCAAAAACGGTTAGCATATATAGAAGATTATGTAATTATGGGTTTAAAAAACAGTAAAGACTCTTAATCATCATTTCGGGGAGCGTAAATAAAATGTTAAGTAAATATAAAATTGTGGCTTTGCTTTTATCAATATTACTGGTGATAGGAATTGCTGGGTGTGGAGGTTCAAAGACAAGCAAAAGCAAGACCAAGAAACAAACATCGCAAGTGGCTAAAAATGTTTCCAGTGTTCCTGACAACCCCACAAGTCAGCCATTGACAACAACAAATGTAGCGGATCAAGAAGATATACCGATTGAACTGCGGATATTATCACCAGAGGAATTTGGCAGGGATAATCCATTTGTTCCTTTGGTCGCATCAGCTAAAACGACAACGCAGGCTAAGACCAGTGCAGGAACTATGGAGAATTACATGGATCCAAGTGAACGAAAGTATCTTCCTCCACCGACGCCTATTGCGAAGAAACCAGAATTGCCAGATGTTCGGCTTACGCTTGTTATAGATGGAGGCACTGCCATTTTTGAAGAGAATAGGTCCAGCAAAGTTTTAACAGTAGGTGAGACAGTAGGAGGGATGAAAATACAGGAGATCCGAAAAGACGGTGCTATATTAGTTAAAGAGAATAAAAAGTATATAGCTTCTCCTAATGGAAGATTAGAAGAAATTCCATCGCCAGCATCGGTTCAAGATGAGCAAAAACAAGCACAGAAGACTGTTAAACCTTTGAAAACAAAAAAGAAGTAATGTTAAACAGTAATTATTAATATGGAGGTATGTCAAATGTGCATTTATAAGAAAACTGCATATAACTCTCTTGCGAAGAAAATGACCGCATTTGCTATCATTTTCTTTATCTATTTATTAACATCTATTAGCGTCTATTCTGATGTCCCTGTTATTAAAAATCTTAATTATAATTATATTGGTGATGAGAAAATTATCAAAATTCTTTATGATCTTGCATATCCTGGTTCAGGCGGAGTTAATATTAGTATTGTTGCTTCCAATGATGGCGGAAAGACATTTAATATTATACCGATGACAGTAAATGGCGATATTGGGAATGTAATGCCGGGAACAGGTAAACATATTAACTGGAAAATATTGACAGATTATCCGTTAATTGACCCATTAAATATTAAAATAAGGCTTCTTGCAAGCGATGCAGACCATAATTTGACATATTTTTCCGCTGGTGGAACGGATATGGTATTAATCCCTGCTGGAACTTTCAGGATGGGCAGTTATGATACTCCTGATGGCATGCCGATCTACGGCGATGAGTTGCCAGATCATTATGTCACTATATCAAATAGCTTTTACATGGATACACACGAGGTAACCAATGCCCAATATGCCGAATTCTTAATTGCAACAGGGCGTCAAGCTCCTTTATATTGGAATGATCCAAGGTTTAATGCCCCCGATAAGCCTGTTATAGGTGTGACATGGGAAGATGCAGTAGCCTATTGTAACTGGGTAGGCAAAAGATTGCCAACCGAAGCGGAATGGGAAATGGCAGCAAGAGGAGGACAGGTAAGCCGTGAGTTCCCATGGGGAAACACAATAGACCGAAGATATGGTAATTTTGCCAGTGTAGAAGGACCTGATGTGTGGTATGATACCGCTCCCGTTTGCAGTTTTCTGCCGAATGATTTCGGATTGTTTGATATGATCGGTAACGCCTATGAATGGTGTTCTGATTATTATGATTTCTCCTATTATAGAGAAACACCAAGTGTTGATCCACAAGGTCCAAGCGATCCACAGCCGACAAGGGTTATTCGTGGTGGCTCGTGTTATGACGGATTTTTCCCAAGCTATTTGAGACATGCAACAAGATTTAGCTATGATCCAAACACCAGAGATGGTATTATCGGTTTCCGTTGTGTTATGGATATTCCTAAATAGGTTAAAATGAAAATGCAAAGTAAACCCGGATTTACCCTTATGGAAGTTCTTATGGTAGTTGTGCTACTTGGGATATTTGCTTTAATAGCAGTTCCAAGGTTTGCTAATGTCAAAAAGCTTAGTTACACAACTGCCAGAGAATTAGTTGGAGATTTGAGAAATACAAGAAGTTTAGCGATTAATACTGGGGTCAGTCATTATTTGAAGTTGCTTCCATCGGGTGGACCCTATACAGAATATAAAATATTTGATAAAGATGATAATCAAATAGGAGATACTCAGATAATACCAGATGGAGTAACTTGCACTGCAACAACAGATACATTCTCGTTTAATTATTTAGGGTCATGTAACAATGGAAGTGATGATTCAATAACGCTTGTAGGTGAAAGCGAAACTTATACTGTTTATATAACGGGTATTACGGGTAGAGCTTATATCCAATAGCATTTATTTTCATTGAGGCTTTCATAATGATTAGAAGTAACAATAAAGGTTTTACTTTGGTTGAGGTTTTGCTTGCTATTACGCTTTTAGGCATAGCTCTAATCCCCATTATACAATCAATGCCAAGCATATATAGGGTAAACAGGGATATGATAATAGAAAATACGATGTCCTTCTATGCTCAGGATAAGATTGAAGAGGTAAAAAGTGCTATAATTTCAGATTTTGATACAGACCGAACTCAAACTTCACAAGTAGTTTCAGGCGAGACCAATTATAGATATAACATCATTGACGACGGTGGAACAGATATTGGTGGAGATGCAAATAAGGATATTAAAATAATAACTGTCCAAATGTGGTATGGCGGAGAGGAAAGCACTTATGCTGATGCGGGAAATAAAATAGAACTAAAAACCAAAGTATCAAGAAGGTCTTCATAAAGGCAAGTGGACACAAAGGAGAGAAGCCATGTCAAAAATTTTTAGAAAAAATGAGAAAGGTTTTACATTAGTAGAAATATTGCTAATATCGGTGGTCGTGGTGTTAGTAGCTGTCTCTATCACGATGCTTTTTAGTGGTGGTCGCAGAACCTGGACTAGCGCCGATAAAGATTCAGAAACGATACAAAATGCGGTTGTTGGTATGGA